>JASHUV010000170.1 GCA_030039825.1 Thermoplasmata archaeon | reverse complement strand
CGGCGGGGTGAACCCCTGCGCCGAGGCGAGGATCACCTGGGCCCGCTTGACCTCGATGGCGCTCTGGTGGTGGCGGACGATCCGTCGGAGCTTGTTCCCTTCCTCGTCGTTGATCTCCCGGACCCGGATGACCATGCCTCCGGGTAGAGCCGAACCTAGCCTAGATTTTTCGGTCCGGTTTCCCGAAGAGCTTTCCTAGCCGGTCCACTAGGCGAACGCCGGACGCCAGGGCACGTCGACGAGATCGGTCCGCTGGCGGGGACGGATCGCCGACGCTTCGATCGCCGTCCGGACCCCGGCGCGGTGGGCGAGCGCCCCGGTCCAGGCGATCATCGCACCGTTGTCGACGCACAGCCGCTTCGGCGGCGCGAAGCTCGTCCCACCGCGGCCCTCGGCCATCGCGCGGACCATCCCCTGGAGGCGTTCGTTGCACGCGACCCCGCCGCCGAGCACCACGTTCGCGCGGCCCAGGTGCGCGAGCGCCCGTTCGGTGATCTCCGTCAGCATCGAGTAGGTCGTCACCTCGACCGAATAGGCGACGTCGGCACGGTCGGCCCCCCGCTCGGACTGCGCGAGCGCCGCGGTCAGGATGCCGGAGAAGGCGACGTCCATGCCGTGGACGGTGTACGGCAGCGGCAGGAGCTCCGTCCGGCCTTTCGCGGCGGCCTCGATCGCCGGGCCGCCCGGGAAGCTTCCGCCGAGGGCGATCCAGAGCTTGTCGAGGAAGTTGCCGATGCCGATGTCGAGCGTCTCCCCGAGGACCCGGTACCGGCCCGCCCCGAAGGCGATCACTTGCGTGTTCCCGCCGCTCGCGTAGAGGAGGAGGGCGTCGTCGAGGCCGCTCAGCACCCGCGCGATCTCCACGTGCGCGACGCAGTGGTTCACCGGGACGAGGGGCCGGTCCCAGGTGAGGGCGAGCATGCGCGCCACCGTCGCCCCGGCCCGCAGGCACGGCCCGAGGCCCGGACCCTGGGCGAAGGCGACGGCCTCGATCTCCCGCTCCGAGAGCTTCGCCTCGGCGAGGGCGCGCTCGACGAGGCCCGGGAGGACCTCGACATGGTGGTTCGCCGCCTCCCGGGGGTGGATGCCGCCTGACGGCGGCCGGTACATGTCGGAGGCGAGCGCGAGGACCTCGGCGTCCTCGCCGACGATGCCGGCGGAGGCCGTGTGGGCCGTCGACTCGATGCCGAGGACCGCCACGACGACCCTCCGGGCAGGGCGGCGCCCCTACTCCTCGACGGATTCGATCCGGAAGTAGGTCCGCTGGCCCCGCAGCGCGGTCTGCACGCGGTCGGCGAATTCGAGCGACTCGCCGACGGTCGCGGCTCGGCCCCAGTCGTAGACGAAGTCGTAGCCGCCGTCGGTGTGCGGACGGAATCCGAGGTCGACGAGCGTCTCGGTGATCTCGGAGTAGCGGGCGCCCTCGCTGTCGAGGTGGAGGAGGAGGTAGGTCTGCATCGCGCGTCCGCCCGTCGCCGGCGGATTCGAGGCCTCCCGGGCCCTTAAAGGTCGCGCGGATCGGGGGCCGGCGGGACGAGCGCCTCGGGCTCCTCCTCGGGGAGCTCACCCTCGGGTCGTGCCCCGTGGGCGACGACACGGACGGCGACACCCCGGGCGATCCGGCCCATCTCCGGCGGCGCGAGGAGGAGGCGGCCCACGGCGAGCAGGCGGTCCTGCCCGTCGACGAGGAGCGCGCTCGCACCGGGGACGAGCGAGGAGTCCCCGCCGCGGACGTGGCGGGAGAACAGGCTGCGCCCCCCCGAGACGAACGGCACCGCGTCCTCGTCGACGACGATCCGCCGCGCCGGGAACGGCAGCGTCGCGTGGAGGAGCTCCCCCCCGCGCCAGGTCGGCCTCGGCAGGCCATCGTTGCCCACGGAGAACAGGATCCCGCTCGGGCCGGTCACCGACCGCAGCCGGCCGGTCCTCGGGGATCGGTGGCCCTCGAGCCCCTTCGCCGCGAGGGCCGCGCCCCCCTCGGACCCGAGCACCCAGTCGAGCACGGAGCGGAGCTGCCGCTCGGTCCAACGCGCGCTATAGTCGGTGTCGGGGTCGGCCTCCACGGGCTCCTCGGGCGAAGGGTCGGTGCGGTCCGCGGCGCTCTCGAAGGGTTCGGGACCGAGATAGACGCCGACCGGGTAGAGCTCGGTCAGCTCGAGCGGGACCCGCCCGACCGGGGTCGGCACCTCCCAGGCGATCGCCGCACCGGAGCGGTCGTGGGTCGGCACGTGGGCGAGCGCCTCCGGCGTGAGCGGCACCCGGGAGCGCTCCTTGTACGGGCCCCGGCCCGCCTTGAACTTCTCGAGGTGGGCGAGGAACCGGATCACGGCCGGGCGCAGACCGCTCATGGCGCCGACGACCCGGAAGCTCCGCCGACTCTCCGGTTCCGTCGGCAGGAAGGTCCGCACGCCCCGGACGGCGGTCCGGAGCCCGGCCTGGAGGGCGGGGTGCCCCGCGGCCCGACGCTCGGCGAGCTCCCAGAGCGTCCCGTCGCGGATCGCCTGCCGAACGAGGGCGATCTCCTGGGCGCACTGGAGGAGGTTGTGCTCGGCGAGCGCGACGACGCGCTCCTCGGGGGGGAGCTTCGCGAGCTCCGTCAACGGTCGGCGTTCGCAGAGCGAGCAGCGGCAGAACGGTTCGCGGACCGCGTCGAGAGGATAGGTCCCGTCGGGGAACATCAGCGCCTCGCGGCGGGCGAACTTGAGGTAGGAGGAGGAGTCGAACAGGTCGACGCCGAAGAGGGCGGCGAAGGCGAACGTCATCGGGTGGCCGGTCCCGAACAGATGGACGGCCGCGCCGGGGGAGAGCCCGGGTCGCGCCGCGATCAGCACGCGGGCGAGGTCGGAGAACCGGTACTGCTCCATCAGCGGGACGACGCCGCCGACGGCGAGGATGTCGCCGACCTCGGAGGCCTCGCTCGCCGAGCGCACCCGGAGCGACGGGTAGAGGCCGCCCTGGACCGGAACGGCGAGGAGGCCGTGGTGCATCTCCCGGGCCTTCCTCGCGCGGGCGCTCGTGGTCTCCAGGGCCTCGAGCGCCCGGGCCTCGCTCCAGGTGGGCTCGGTGAAGACGTCGAGGACGGTCGCGATGTCGCTCCCGATCCGCCGCTGGAAGGAGAAGATTGCCTCGTCGGTGACCTCGACGTGGCCGTAGGCGTGCTGCTGGAACGCCCCGGAGTCGGTCATCACCGGACCGTCGAAGTCGAGGAGGGCGTGGATCCCGTCCGCCTCCGCGACGGCGCGCAACGGCTCCGTCCGCCAGGTGATGTACGCGCTCGTGATCAGCGCGGAAAGGCCGAACCGGGACCGGATCTCCTTCGGGGGGATCGGCTGGCGCGACCGGTCCGGGTGGACCACGGGCAGGAGCGCGGGCGTCTCGACGACCCCGTGCGGCGTGGGGAACCGCCCGAGCCGGGCGAGGCCGTCCCTCTCTCTCAGCTCGAACTCGACCACGCCGGGCCCCCCCTGCCGAGGTCGACGGAGGTCCGGGGAGCCATCGGCGCTCCTCTACCTTTGCCCGGCGCGGGTAGCTCCTCCCACGAACCCCGGATCTGGCGCAGCAGTCCGGAGAACATCGCGGCGGTGAGCTTGCCGGTGTTGGTGTTCTGTGGGCTCGGATGGTAGGAGGCCCACGCGATCGGCCGACCCGGGCCGAACGGCACGGCGAGCCCGTGGGCGAACGGCACCCTCGGCCGCGGCACGGCGTACCGGCGCGCGAGCGCCCCGAGCATCGCCTCCCAGGCGAATCCTCCGAGCGCGAGGTAGGCGCGGGCCCCCGAGAGCGCCGCGACCTCGCGGTCGAGGAAGGGCGCGCACCGGTCCCGCTCCTCCGGCGCCGGACGGTTCCCGGGCGGGGCGCAGCGTACGGCGGCCGTCACGTAGACGTCCGTGTAGCGGAGCCCGTCGCGGCGGGACAGGGAGGAAGGCTGGTTCGCGAACCCGGTGTCGTAGAGACCCCGGACGAGGAACGCCGCCGAACGATCGCCGGTGAAGACCCGGCCGGTCCGGTTCGAACCGTGCGCCGCGGGGGCGAGGCCGACGAGCACGAGCCGGGCCCGCGGGTCGCCGAAGCCGGGGACCGGCCGCCCCCAGTACTCCTCCTCGGCGTGCGACGGCGCCCGGGCCCGGGCGATCGACTCGCGGTAGGCGACGAGCCTCGGGCAGGCCCGGCAGGCGATGACCTCCTCCCTCAACCGCGCGAGCGCGTCCATCCGGGTGGGGGCTCAGGCGGCGAGGACGATAAGCCGGCGCGCGGGGCGACGGTCAGTAGCGCGGGACGTCCGGATCGACCTCGCGGGACCAGCCGTCGATCCCGCCGGTGAGGTTCGCCACGTTCGGCACGCCGTGGGAGGCGAGGTAGGTCGCGACCATCATCGACCTCGTGCCGTGATGGCAGTAGACGACGACGCGGCGGTCCGTGGGGATCTCGGCGAGGCGCGCGACCACCTCGTTCATCGGGATGTGCAGCGACGGCTCGATCCTCGCCGTCGCGCGTTCGTCGTCCTCCCGCACGTCGAGGAGGGTGATCGCGCCGGGGCTCTCCTTGAGGAGACGCTCGACCTCCGTCGGGGCGACGGCCTCGATCACGCTCCCGTCGACCCGATGCCGGTAGATAGGCCCTCCGGTCGGGGCCGGCCGGCGTCGCGGGGCCGGTGGAACGGTTATCTCGGGGGCCCGTCATCGGCCGCCGCCGATGGGGGACCAGGACCTCTCGAGCGAGCTCGCCGGCCAGGGCTACCAGCTCGTCGGTAAGCACAGTGCCGTGAAACTCTGCTACTGGACGCGCCGCTCCCTCACCGAGGGCCGGGACTGCTACAAGGGTCGCTTCTACGGGATCGAGAGCCACCGCTGCCTCCAGATGTCGCCGGCGATCGACTCCTGCAACCTCCACTGCCGGTTCTGCTGGCGGAGCCAGGGCTGGGAGAACGACGAGATGATGCCGGAGTACGACGATCCGGAGCAGCTCCTCGATCGCTCGATCGAGGCGCAGCGTCGGGCGCTCTCCGGCTACAAGGGCGAGGCGAACGTTCCCCGCGACCGGTGGGAGGAGGCCCAGAGCCCCCGGCACATCGCGATCTCACTGACCGGCGAGCCGACCCTCTACCCGAAGATGAACCGCTTCCTCGCGCTCTGCGAGGAGCGTGGGATCTCGACCTTCCTCGTCACGAACGGCACGAACCCCGACGCGCTGCGGGCGATGGACCCCCTCCCGACCCAGCTCTACGTCTCGGTCACCGCGCCGAACCGCGAGGTGTTCCGGCGCCTGACGCTTCCGGCCCAGGACGACGCCTGGGAGCGGCTCCGGGAGTCGCTCGAGATCGTGCGCGGCCTCCGGACGCGCCGGGTGGTCCGCCACACGCTCGTCCGGGGGTGGAACCTCGGCTGGGTCGAGCAGTACGCCGAGCTCGACGCGATGGCGCGACCGAACTTCATCGAGCCGAAGGGGTACGTCTACATGGGGAAGTCGCGCCAGCGCCTCGGCCGCGACCACGTTCCCGAGCACGAGGAGATCGCCGAGTTCGCCCGGGAGCTCGCGCGCCGCACCGGCTACGATGTCCTCGACGAATCCCCCGAATCGAAGGTCCTCCTCCTCGGGCACTTGGGCGAGGAGCGCTACCTCCCCGGGCGGGCCCCGGAGCTCGCGAACGCGCTCGCTTAGGGCGAACCGGGCGGGGGCCCGATCAGACGAGCTTCCAGTTCAGGATCTCGACGAGGACGGCCGCGCCGAGCCCCAGGATGACCACGATGT
The DNA here is from genome assembly GCA_030039825.1 of Thermoplasmata archaeon. Lineage (GTDB taxonomy): Archaea > Thermoplasmatota > Thermoplasmata > Lutacidiplasmatales > UBA184 > Lutacidiplasma. The sequence goes on along the minus strand of JASHUV010000170.1, from coordinate 5,485 downwards.
ACGGGTCGATCTTGAGGGCCTTGGTCTCCTCCATGTCGTAGTACTGGATGAGCCCGGCAGCGGAGGAGAAACCGCGGCGGCTGCTGTCCGGCATCGTCCGGTGCGAGCGCGGGGGGCCTATTTAGCGGTGCCCCGACCCATCCGCTCGATCGGCGCCCGTCGGAAGCAGTCCGCGGCGTGGTCGTTGACCATCCCGGTCGCCTGCATCCAAGCGTAGACGATGGTCGGCCCGACGAACGTGAAGCCCCGCCGGCGGAGCTCGTCGGAGATCGTCTCCGAAAGGGGCGAGGTGGCCGGAACGGGTCCGGTGTTCTGGATCGGGCGGCCCCCGACGAGTCCCCAGACGAACGGACCGAACTCCTCGCCCGACCGTCGCATGGCCAGGAACGCCTTCGCCCCCCGGATCGACGAGGCGATCTTCGCCCGCGACCGGATGACCCCGGGGTCGCCGAGGATCCGCGCGACGTCGCGAGGACCGAACCGGGCCACCCGGACCGGGTCGAAGTCCCGGAACTGGCGGCGGATCGCCTCCCGCTTGTTGAGGACGACGGCCCAGGAGAGCCCGGCCTGGAACCCATCGAGCATGAGCTTTCCCCAGAGCTTCTCGCTCTCGTAGAGCGGCACGCCCCATTCCTCGTCGTGGTAGGATCTCATCCGCTCGTCGAGGTCCGACCACGCGCAACGCGTCGTGCGCGGCGGTCCGGCGCGTCCGCGGAGGCTCGGCGGGGAAGGTCGGCGGGTCGCGGCCATCCCGAACGTTCCGGACGGCCGTCCTAGTTCGGGCCGCCGATCAGCGCGTCCCAGAGCGCGTCCTCGATCGACGAGCGCACGCCCTCCGCGAGCGCGGGGACGGCGTTCATTCCCCCCGAGAGGACGCGCTCGAGGAACGGCCGGGGCGGAGCGAGGCGGACGGTCTTGCCGACCGGAACACCGCAGAGTCTCGCGAGCTCCTCGAGGGCCATCTCCCGGTCCCCGAGGGCGTCCACGAGGCCGAGCTCGAGGGCCTTCCGACCGCTCCAGAACTCGCCGGTCGCCAGGGCCTGCACGGCCTCGACGCTCTGGTGGCGCTCGCGCGCGACCATGTCGACGAAGGAGAGGTAGGAGTCGTGCGTGACGGCCTGCAACTTGCCGCGCTCGACGTCGGTGAGCGGCCTCAGCCCTTGGTAGGCGTCCTTGTGCCGGCCCTCGTGGATCAGCTCGACATCGACCCCGATCTTCTCGAGGAGTCGCCGGACCGCGAAATGGGGGAAGACGACCCCGATCGATCCGACCGCCGAATCCGGGTACGCGTAGATCTTCCGGGCGCCGAGGGCCGCCATGTACGCGCCCGAGGCCCCGATCGAGCCGATGCTCGCCACGACCGGCTTCACCGCGGCGAGGCGCTTCACCGCGAGGTAGAAGTCGGTCGACGGGATCTCGGCCCCGCCCCCGCTCGAGATGTCGAGGAGGACCCCGCGGATCCGCCGCTTCTCGCGGGCGAACTTGAGCAGGGCGAGGAACGGCTCGACGCTCCGCTCCCGGATCGTGCCGCGGAACTGGAGGTGGGCGATCCGCTCGCGCATCGGGACGACCTCCTGGCCTCACTCCGCGTGACGATATACCCTCTTACCGCCCGACCCGCTCGGCGGCGGGTCCGGTGACGGAACGCGACGGGGCGGGCGACGCCGAGCCCGGGGCGCTCTACCGTTCCCGGGTGGTCCTCCCCGGGATCGCCAGCGCTGCGCTCCTCCTCGCGGCGCTCGCCCTCCTCCTCGCCCCGGCCGGGCGGATCCCGGCGCTCGAGGCGACCTACTTCGCGGCGTGGGCCCTGGGGGTCGTCGCGGTCGGCCTCTACCTCGTGGTCGGGTACTGGCTCCACCCGACCGCCCTCCTTCTCGCCGCGCTGGAGCTCGCCGTCGCCCACCAGTGGATCCTCGACGCGGCGTCGACGACGACCGTGGGTGGCGTGGGCTTCCTTTTCCTCGGCTTCCTCCTCGGGCTCGTCGCGGTCGTACCGACCGTCCGGGCGCGACGAGGCCGGTGGCTCGCCTGACCGACGGGCGGCCCGGGCCGCTCGGCGTCGCCCGGCGGCGCCACGCTTTTCTGCCGGGTCCGGTCCGGCGACGGGAGTCGTCGTTGCCCGCGGACCCGAGCACCGCCGTCTGGGTGGAGAAGTACCGACCCCGGTCCCTCGCCGAGATGGTCGGTCAGGAGGGGATCGTCCCCCTCCTCCGGGCGTACGCCGAGAAGCGCTCGCTCCCCCACCTCCTGTTCGCCGGCCCCCCCGGCACCGGGAAGACGACGGCGGCGCTCGCGCTCGCCCACGACCTCTTCGGGGAGGAGTGGCGCCAGAACTTCCTCGAGCTCAACGCCTCCGACGAACGCGGCATCGACACCGTGCGGACGACGATCAAGGAGTACGCGCGGAGCGCGCCGATCGGGGGGATCGGGTTCAAGCTCCTCTTCCTCGACGAGGCCGACAACCTCACCGCCGAGGCCCAGGGCTCGCTCCGCCGGATGATGGAGCGGTACTCCTCGGCCTGCCGGTTCGTGCTGTCGTGCAACTACTCCTCGCGCATCATCGACCCGATCCAGTCCCGCTGTGCCGTCTTCCGATTCCGGGCGTTCACACCGGCCCAGCTAAGGACCCAGCTCGAGCGCGTCGCGGCGGCCGAGGGCGTCCAGGTGGAGCCGGAGGCGTTCGAGGCGATGCTCGTCGCGTCGGGCGGCGACCTCCGGAGGGCGACGAACCTCCTCCAGCTCACGGCGACCTACGCGAACCCGGTGAGCGTCGACACGGTGAAGCGGTGCACGACGACGCCGATGCGCTCGGAGGTCGAGGAGATGCTCGGCCGCGCGATCCGGGGCGACTTCCTCGGTGCCCGGGAGCGGCTCTACCGCCTGATCGCGGAGACCGGGGCGAGCGGTGAGGACATCCTCCGCGCGGTGCACGCCTACGTTCCGGATCTGCCGGACGCCGTCGTCCCGCCGGAGCGGAAGGTCGAGCTCATCGATTTCCTCGGGGAGGTCGACTTCCGGCTCGCGATGGGCGCCTCCGAGCGCCTCCAGATGGAGACGATCCTCGCCCGCCTGGCCCGACGGACCGGGACGGCCCGGTAGCCCGATGGTCGTCCAGCGGAGGATCCACGAGAAGCCGGTCGTCCTTCGGCGCGCCGAGGCCGTGGGCGACCTCTCGCTCGGCGCCGCGACGGTGGCCGCGATCCGGCGCGGGAAGGTCACGAAGGGGGATCCGATCGCCGCCGCCGAGATCGCCGGTCTGCTCGCGATGAAGCAGACGGCCGCGATCATTCCCCACTGCCATGCCGTCGCCCTCACCGGGAGCCGCGTGGAGGTCCGAGCCGCCGGTCGCCGGGTCTCCGTGACGGCCGAGGCCGAGACGCTCGGCCGGACCGGCGTCGAGATGGAGGCGCTCCTGGGAGCGACGGTCGCGCTCCTCACGGTCTGGGACATGGTGAAGTATCTCGAGAAGGACGAGCGCGGCCTCTACCCGAACGTTCGGCTCGGACCCGTCCGGCTCCGCCGGAAGTCGAAGGGGAGCGGGGGGAGGCGATGACCGACGCTCCGTCCGACCGCCGGCATCACCTCGGGGGCCCACGCGCCCTCGGGGCGGCGGTCCTCTCCGTCTCGGACACGCACTCGGAGGAGGACGACCCGTCCGGCCACCTGGCCCGTTCGCTCCTCGCGGCCGCCGGCCACCGCATCGTCCGCTACCTCCTCGTCGCGAACTCGGTCGCCGACGTCCGGGACGCCCTCGACCCGCTCCTCGCGGACCGGGCCGTGGAGGTCGTGGTGACCGTCGGAGGGACCGGCGTCAGCTCCCGGGACCTCACGGTGACCGCCCTCGAGGGGATGGGGGGACGCGAGCTCCCCGGCTTCGGCGAGATCTACCGCTCGGTGAGCTTCGAGGAGGTCGGCCCCCTCGCCATCCTGAGCCGGGCCGCGCTCTACGTCCTCCAGGGGAAGCCGGTCTTCGCGCTCCCCGGCTCCGAGCGGGCGGTGCGTACCGCGGTCGAGAGGTTGATCGTCCCGTCGGTCCAGCACCTCGTCGAGGAGCTCGAACGGTAGGGCGGCCTCCCGCCTACGTCGCCGGACGGGTCCCGGCGCCGCCGCGGCCGACGGCGAGCGCCCCCATCGGGGGCGGGCCGGGATCGAGGTACTCGGCGGACTGCCCCTGCCACCGGCAGAACTCCGCCCACGCCGGGTTCGCGTCGACGCGGTGGGCGAGGACGACGCCGCCCGGTGACATCGCCGGCCAGGCCGTGCGGAGCTCGAGCTGGGTCCGGTCGCGGTCGGACCCGTTGTCCGAGAAGAACAGGTCGATCGGCCCGCCGGTGGTCAGGACCTCGTGGAGCCGCGTCGGCGAGCGGCCGAGCGCGAGCGTCCAGCGGCTGCGCAGGGCGAGGGGGACGAGCTCGCCGACCGTCGTGGGCCCGAGACCAGACTCCCGCCCGTTCGCGGTCCCCGGACCGAGGGAGGTGAGCTCGCCGGAGCCGTTCCGCGCGAGCCCCGCCAAGAGCCAGGAGGTCGAGTACCCGGGTCGCACGCCGGTCTCCACGACGCGTTCCGGCCGGAGCGCCCGGACGAGCAGGTAGAGGAGGGCGCCCTGCGGGAGCTCCCGGGTGAACGCGAGGCCGGCGCCCCGCTGCACGAGCTGCTGGGGCAGGTCGCCGAAGGCGAGCTCCTGGCGGTAGGCGCGGATCGCGTCGGCGGGTCGGCCGGTGAGCTCGGCGATCCGCTCGAGCGAGGAGGCCCGATAGTACAGCATGCGCTGGCGGATCGCCTTTCGGACGGCCGGCGAGAACAGCGCCGGCGTGCGCGACGACCGGGCGAGCGCCGACCACGGAGGACGCGCCCCCGACACCGGTCCCGATCCCACGCTGCGCGCAGCCCCCGAGACGGTGGGCGGCATGCCGACGACAACGCCCTCCCTCTAGAAAAACCTCAATCCGCGCCCCGAAGGGCGGCCGGGGCCGCTCACCGGCGAGCGCGGGGGGGGGACCGGGGTAAGAGCCCGAGTCAGCTTAATACGCCCGAACGCCCCGGGCGGTCGGAGCGGACCATGGGCTTGGAGGAACTGGATGCGGCGGCGTTCGACCGGGTCTCGGGAAGCTCGGCGGCGGTCATCGATGTCTGGGCGCCCTGGTGCGGCCCGTGCCGCATGGTCACCCCGATCGTCGAGCGGCTCGCCTCGCGCTACTCCGGTAAGGTCCAGTTCGGCAAGCTCAACAGCGACGACTACGGCGAGAAGGCCGGTCAGCTCGGCATCATGAGCATCCCGACGCTCCTCTTCTACAAGGACGGCAAGCTCGTCGACCGGATCGTCGGGGCCTACCCCGAAGAGGTCATCGACGAGCACGTGCGCCGGCTCCTCTGACTCGTCCGCCCGGGGAACGAGCCCCTTCGCGGCCGCCCGGGCCGACCCGGGCCCGTCCCGGCCGATAGGCCGAGCGCGCGACCGGGGGCCGCATGAGCCCCACCGCCTCCG
>JASHUV010000169.1 GCA_030039825.1 Thermoplasmata archaeon | reverse complement strand
GACCGGGCGGAGCGTGTAGCCGGGGAGCGCGAGGTCGTAGGTCACGACCTTCCTCTCGGCGATCGTCTCCCACACCGCCCGCCAGACGCGCTCGGCCGCTTCGGCCTCGCCGAGGTGGCGGAGGAGGAGCTCGAGGCTCAGGATCTCGGCGACCGGGTTCGCCTTGTCCTGGCCCGCGTACTTCGGCGCCGAGCCGTGGACCGGCTCGAAGAGGGCGATCGACTCGCCGAAGAGCGCCCCCGGGGCGATCCCGAGGCCGCCGGCCAGGCCGGCCGCGAGGTCGGAGAGGATGTCGCCGAAGAGGTTCGTGGTGACGATGACGTCGTACTCCGACGGCTTCTTCGCGAGCTGCATCGCGATGTTATCGACGAGGCGCTCGTCGGAGACGACGTCCGGGTACTGGCGCGCCATCTCTCGGAACGCCGTCTGGAAGAGCCCGCCCGTCGTCTTCATGATGTTCGCCTTGTGCACGCCGGTGACGCGCCGGCGGCCCTCGCGCTTCGCGAGCTCGAAGGCGAAGCGCACGATCCGGTCGCTCGCCTTCCGGGTGATCACGTTGACCGTCTCGGCCGCGGAGTGCTCGCGGTCGACCCAGTGCTCGACGCCGGAGTACAGGCCCTCCGTCGCCTCCCGGACGACGATGAGGTCGGTCTCCGGGTAGCGCGTGCCGGCGCCGGCGATCGCCCGGGCCGGTCGGACCGACGCGTAGAGGTCGAGCTGCTGGCGGATCGCGACGTTGACGGAACGGAAGCCGCTCCCGATCGGGGTCGTGATCGGGCCCTTGATCGCGACGCGGTTCTTCCGGATCGAGTCGAGCACGCTCTCGGGGAGCGGGGTCCCCGAGCTCGTGATCGCCGGCTCGCCGGCCTCCACGACCTCCCACTCGATCGGCACGCCGGTCGCCGCGGCGACGACGCGCGCGGCGGTCGTCACCTCCGGTCCGATCCCGTCCCCCGGGATCAGGGTCACGCGGTGGGTCACCTTCGCTCCTCCGGGGCGGCGCGAGCGAGGCGGCTTATTTGGCGGTTTGGCCGCTCTCCGCGGCGCCGCCCTCCGACCAGTCCGGCGCCGCGGGAGCGGCGGGGACCTTGCTCCCGAGGACCTGTCGGAGGACCGCGTCGCGGACGCTCTCCTCCGACGGTTCGGTGGTCCAGAGGGCGAGGACGCCGTCCCAGGAGGAGGTCCCGACGTCGGCGACCTCCGTCCAGGCGTCCGGTCGGCCGCTCGGGGGGCGGTGCGCGGCGCGGTACGCCGCGGCGGCCCGCTCGAACTCGGCGACCGGGACGGAGAGCGGGAAGGTCATCCGCACCCGCTGCAGCCGAGGGGCGCCGGCCCCGTAGCCCACGACCATCGCCTGCAGGAGGACGGCGTTCGGGATCTTGGCCGGGCGGCCGTCGTCGAGGCGCATCTGGGTATAGATGAGCCCCAGGTCGACGACCGTGCCGGTGTACGACGGATACGCCCGTTCGTGGGCGTACGTTGACGAGACGATCCCATAGTTCGAGGAGATGATGGCGATGCGCTCCCCCGGCCGATACGGGGCCGTGAGGGCGATCACGACCCCGGAGAGGACGTTCGCGAAGACGGTCTGGCCGGCGAGGCCGAGGATGATCCCCGCGAAGGCGCTCCCGAAGAAGAGGTTCTGGGCGCTCACGCCCACGAGGCTCAGGATCGCGGCGGCGACGAGCGCGTAGATGATGATGTCCGCGACGATCCGGACGAGCGGGGCCTGGCGGACCCGCCCCTCCCGGCCGAGGTACCTCGCGACGGCGGCGCCGAGGGCCTTCGCGACGAGATAGCCGACGAGGACGACGTAGAGCGCCTCGAAGTAGACGTGCCCGCTCGCCCACTCGCTCGGGTCGTAGATCGCGAGCAGCGCGAGGAGCACCGCGGTGAGAACGGCGATCCCGGCGATCCCGAGCACCGTCGCGAGGACGCGCCGGGCCGAGGGGCCGTCGCTCACGGGCGCGCCGAACGCTCCGCGGTTATCGCTTCGACCGTGGAACCTGCCTCCATTAGATTTCTTATAGAACATGGGAATCTGCTGGGCATGCTGCGCGCCGAACACCCCGAGGTCCTCGCCCGCGACTGGACGCCGCCGGTTCTCATCGGTCGGTCCTGGCCCCTCGACGAACTGCGCCGCGCGCTCCGGGTCCCACCGGCGATCGAGGGGCGCACCGAGGTCGCGATCGTCCGGGGACCGTCGGGGAGCGGGACGTCGGCCGTCGCCCGGCGGGCCGCCCTCGACGTCGTCGAGCGATGGCGCCATGCCGGTGGCGCCGGGCGCCCTCTCGTCGCCGTCGTCCGCGTCGCCTGGGCCGAGACGACGCGGGGCGTCGCGGCCGAGCTCCTCCAGCGGTTCGACCCGGACTTCGCGCCGCACGGCTTCCCGGTCGCCGAGCTGATGGCGGGCTTCCTGAGGCGGCTCGCGCGCGCGGGGCGACCGGCGATCGTCGTCCTCGACGACATCGGCCCGGCGGCGCCCGACCTCTCGCCGATCGTTCGCGCCCTGCTGGTCCCGGAGCGGTTCCTTCCCGAGGGTGGATCCGGCCGGCCCCCGATATGGCTCCTGGCCGCCGGGAGCGACGAACCGGGCGCGGCGTGGGAGCACCTCGCCGAGGCCGGCGCGACCGGTGCGGAGGTCCGGCTCGCCCCCTACTCGGCCGCGGAGCTTTCGGCGATCGTACGCGACCGCGCCCGGCGGGCCCTCGGGCGCGACGCCCCCGACCTCGGCGGGGATCGGTTCGCCCCGCCGCCCTCCGTCGCCGCCGGCGGGGCCCGGCGGGCGATCGAGCTGCTCCGACGCGAGTTCGGACCCCCGAGCGGACCGTGGATCGCGCCGTTCTCCGGCGGGGATCCGCTCGCGGTGTCGCTCCCCGTGGAGCCCCGGCTGCTCGACGCGCTCGAGCGGGCGGCGGTGTCCGGGTCGGCGATGATGAGCTCCCTCAAGGAATGGGAGGCCCGCCTCGCCCGCGAGGAGGGCGCCCGGCCTCTCCCCGCCACCACCCTCTGGCGCCGGATCGTCCGGCTCGAGGCCGCCGGGATCGTGCGCCGGGAGGTCCGCACCGGCGGGAACGGCGGGACCCAGTCCCGCCTCGAGCTCCTCCGCCCCGTGCCGAGGGCCTCCGGCCCTACGGGTCCGACCGGTACGTCTCGAGCGGGCGGATCGCGGTTCGTTCCGCTCCGGTGACCGGCTCCTCCTCCGGCGGCCCGGGCCGGGCGGGCCGGGCCGCGGGCTTCCGGATCGCCCCCACCTGGAGGAGGACGCTCTCCGCGAGCGCGGAGGAGCGGAGCACCTCCGAGAGTCGGCCGAGCGAGGCGCTGCGGAGCGCGTCGCGGTCGGGGTAGCCGGCGGCGAAGAGGGCCCGACCCCGGACGCGCCCGATCCCGCTCAACCTCACGAGGTCGAGGAGCTCCTCGCGCACGCCGTACCGGACTCGGAGGGCGAGAGCGTCGACCGGCCGGGCGAGCCGCCGCTGGAACGTCTGGGCGAGCCGCGTCATCGCGAAGAGGAGCCAGTCGGCGTCCTCCACGCGCCCTCGGAGGTCGCCCGCGCCGATGCCGAAGCGCTCGGTGATCTCGGCGATCGGCCGCTCGTCGGTCCAGGCTTCGAGGACGCTCGCCGTCTTGAGCCCGGAGAGGAAGACCTCGAGATCGAGGCGCAGCGGCTCCTCCTCGGGCTTGACGAGGAGCTCCGCCTCCTCCTCGAGGTAGCGGTCGAGGAGGGTCCTCTCCTCGTCCCGGCGCAGGAACATCGGAGGCAGGTCGGGCGTCGCCGCCACGGCGGCGATCAGCGGGAACGCCCGGACGCCGATCGGGGCGCGGTCGAGCGCCTGTCGGAGGAGGAGGGCGCTCAGCGGATCGAGGTAGAGCTCCGAGGTCAGGCTCCCGAACGGGGTCGCCCGCAGGCGCGGTCCGGCCTCGAGGAACCCCGAGGACTCGAGCATCCCGCGGACCTTCCGGACGGTCTCGTCGAGCTCGCGGACGGGACGCGTGTGGCCGTAGAACGTCGCCTCGAAGAACCGCTCGAGCGCCGGCTCGCTGTCGACGGCCCCGCTCGCCACGAGCGCGAGGAGGTGCTGTCGGAGGGCGGGCTCGGCGGCCAGCCGCGAGACGACCGGTTCGGGCGGCGCCGAGAGGAAGCGGTCGAGATGGCTCTCGACCTCCTCCTCGCTGCGCGCGATCAGCACGGCCTCGCCGGCCGGGTCGAGGCCCGGCCGGCCCGCCCGGCCGCACATCTGCTGGACCTCGAGTGCCGGGATCGGCGCGTTGAACCCGAGAGCGTCGTCGTAGCGCGTCGTGTCCCGGACGATGACCCGGCGCGCGGGGAGGTTGATGCCGGCGGCGAGCGTCGGCGTCGCCACGAGGACCTTGACCGTCCGGTCCCGGAACGCGCGCTCGACGATGCGCCGTTCCGGGTTCGTCAGCGAGGCGTTGTGGAAACCGACCCCGCCGGGGAGGAGCGCCGAGAGCCTTCGGATCCCCTCGGTCTCCTCCTCCGCGACGCTCGAGAGCGCCGCCCCGGCCGCCTTCGCCCCGGCGAGCCCCTCCTTCGTGAGCGTGGCACGGACGGTGGGGAGGAGGGCCTGGGCGACCTGCTCGCTCGCCCGCCGGGTGCTCACGAAGACGAGCGCCTGGCCTCCGTCCTCGAGCACGGTCCGGACGAGCCGGGGGAGCGCTTCGCCCGGGGGCGCGATCGGGCGCGTCGAGAGGTCGGTGAACGTGATCCGACCGTCGAAGTAGACCCCGCTCTTGAGCGGGATCGGCCGGAAGTCGCTCGCCACGTGGCGGGCCGCGAGCCAGTCCGCGAGCTCTTCGGAGTTCCCGACGGTCGCCGACAGGGCCACGACCTGCAGATCCGGCCGACGCGACCTCAGCCTCGTCAGGCTGACCTCGAGCGTCGGTCCCCGGTCGGGGTCGCGGAGCAGGTGGACCTCGTCGGCGACGACGGCGCCCAGGCGCTCGAGCCAGGGTGCCCCGCGCCGCAGGAGGGCGTCGGCCTTTTCGCTCGTCGCGACGAGGATATCGAGCGTCTCGAGGCGCCTCGGATCGAGGTCGAAGTCCCCCATCGAGACCCCGACGGAGAGACCGAGCTCTTCGAACGCGCGCAGGTCCTCGTACTTCTCCTGAGCGAGCGCCCGGAGGGGGACGAGGTAGAGGCCGGTGCGATGCGCGAGCGCCGCCCGGAGGAGCGCGACGTAGGCGACGAGCGACTTCCCGCTCGCCGTCGGGCAGGCGAGGAGGACGCTGCGTCCGGCGAGAACATGGCGCAGGGCCGCCTCCTGCGGCGGGTAGAGCGCGCGGACGCCGAGACGTTCGACGATGGGCCGGACCCCGTCGGGGAGGCGATCGAGGACCGGCCGGGGATCGTCGGGGGTCCCGGAGCCGTCGGGGGGTCGGGGCCGGCGGCCGCGGTCAGTCACGGGGCCGGGCTCCGGGCTCGGCCGGACCGGCCGGCCCCGCGGCGAGCGTCCGACCGAGGATGAGCTCCTGGATCTCCGTGGTCCCCTCGACGATGGGGAAGACGCGGGCGTCGCGGAGGAGCCGGCCGGGCGCGGCGTCCGAGAGCGTCCCGGCCGGCCCGGCCACATCGACCGCCCGCTCGGCGATCCATTGCGCCGCCTGGGAGCTCGCGAGCTTCGCGGCGGAGGCGGCGAGAACGAACGCGTCGGTCTCCTCGGGGAGTCCGGCGGCGCGCGCCACGAGCGCGCGCGCGGCCGCGAGTCGGGTGTACGACTGCGCCGTCGCGAGGCGCTTCCAGTCGGCCGGGTCGCGTCGGGCCTCCCGCTCGACCTCCTCGTACGCCGCTTGGGCGACGCCGAGCGCGCACGACGCGATCCCGACGCGTCCCGCCGTCAGCGCGGCGAGGGCGAGGGAAAGGCCATGGCCCTCGCGACCGAGCAGAGCGGAGGCGGGCAGCGTCACCCCATCGAAGAAGAGCCCGTTCGTCTCGCTGCCGTGGAGCCCGAGCTTTTCGAGCCGCTGCGGGGCGCTC
>JASHUV010000168.1 GCA_030039825.1 Thermoplasmata archaeon | reverse complement strand
CGGGTTCACCACGACCGCCTCCGGCGGCTCCGGCGGGTACACCTACCACTGGAGCGGCGTGCCGAGCTCCTGCGCGACGACGACCGTGCCCTCGCTCGACTGCGCCCCGACGAAGAACGGGAGCTTCTCGGTGTCCGTCTCCGTCAACGACACGAACGGAGGGAGCTCGCCGGTCTCCCAGGCCGTCGACATCTTCGTGTTCACGGACCCGGTCATCGAGCCCCCGGTCGCCACGCCGGCCAAGGTATCGGAGGACGAGAACTTCGCGGTCTCCATCAACGTCACCGGCGGCCCCCCCGGCGACGACCACCTCATGTGGCAGGGTCTTCCCGCGGGGGCCTGCTCCTTCCAACCACCGGAGAACGAGACCGGCACCTGCCGGACCGACCAGCCGGGGACGTACAACGTCTACGTCATCGTCGTCGACGCCGACGACTACACGCTCTTCTCGAAGACCACCGCCATCACGGTCACCGGCTCGCTCCCCAACGGGAACACCGGGAACGGGAGCACGAGCTCGGGCACGCTCTTCGGCCTGCCGAGCGGGGACGCGTTCGCCCTGATCGGCCTCCTCCTCGTCGTCGTCGTCGTGGCGATCGTCGCCCTCGCGATGCGCTCGCGGTCCGGTCCGGGCCGCGACGAGGAGGAGCCCACCGAGGAGTTCGACGAGGGGGCCGGCGGGGAGAGCGCCGTCGAGGGCGAGGAGGCGGCCGAGGGCGAGGAGGAGCCGCTCCCGGAGGGCGACGGGGAGGCCGAGGAGGGCGAGTACGACGAGGAAGCGCCCGCCGAGGACGGCTACGAGGGCGATGAGAACTACGAGGACGGCGCCGACGGGGAGCCGTACGACGACGGCGCGGAGGACGCGCCCGCCGACGAGGGCGACGCCGCGTAGGCGGCCGAACGACGGTCGGCCCCTCGGGCGGCGGGTCGTCCGAGGGCCACGAGCCGCTCAGGTCGGCCGTACCGGCGCGGTCGCGGTCCGGGCGGTCCCGGCCGGTTCGGCGACCTCCGGGAGGTCGTGGATCCCCTCCGCCGAACGGAGCTCGGTCGTCCGAAGGTCGCGCAGAATGAGCGCGACCCACGGGCGGCTGAAGACGATCGCGATCGGGACGACGGTCAGGACGATCAGGATGACGTCGACCCAGATCCCCGGCACCCAGGCGGCGCTCGGCATGCCGAGGATCGTCGCCCCGGTGTTGAGGAAGAGGATCGTGGCGCTGACGAGCCCGAGGAGCAGGGCGAGGTAGGTGATCCCGAGCATCCGGATGTTCGAGGTGTTCGTCAGGACCGCGATCCGGTTCGAGAACTCGGAGAGCCGGTTCGCGGTCTCCGCGATCCGGTTCGACGCCTCGGCGTTCCTCATGAGGAGGAGGTCGCCGAGCGACTGCTCGATCGTGAGGACGGTGTCGCGCGCCCGCTCGAGGTCGCGGACGACCGCGGGGAGGGCCGTCGCCGCCCCGGGGAAGAGGTCGGCGAAGAGCCCGGAGACCTCGCCGGCGACGACGAGCGAGCGGGCGATCCGCCCCCGCAGGCGGGTCGCCTCCCTCTGGAGGGCCCAGATGTCGCGGGCGGGAGCGGTCCGCGCGGCGTCCTCGAGGAGGGCGACGCGCGCGTCGAGCTCCTCGGACTCGAGGAGGTAGCGCCGGTTCGCCTCCGAGAGGAGGTCGACGACGCGGGCCCCGGCCCCGGAGACGCCGTGGGCGGCGGAGGAGCGGACCGGGGCGTCGGCGGCCCCGAGGAAGGTGATCGCCGTGCCGGCGATCCATATCCCGGCCCACTCGACCTTCCCCTCGGGGAGCGGCAGCGCGATCGTGAGGAGGGTCCCGGCCGTCCCGTGGAGGATGGGGTGCCGGGGGAGCTCCTCCTCCGTCCGCCCGAGAAGGCGGAGCGGTCCGGAGAAGGCGGCGACCGACGCCGGGTCGGCCACGTCCCCCTGCCCCCTCCTAGATGTCGAGGTTCGTGACCTCGACCGCGTGCTCTTGGATGTAGTGGCGGCGGGGCTCGACCTCTTCGCCCATCAGGACGGAGAAGAGGCCGTCGGCCTTGACGGCGTCCTCGACGGTCACGCGCAGGAGGGTGCGCCCCCCGGGCTTCATCGTCGTCTCCGCGAGCTGGCCCGCGTTCATCTCGCCGAGACCCTTGTAGCGCTGGATGACGACCCCCTTCGCGCCGAACTCCTTCACGGCGCGGTCCCGCTCCTCGTCGGAGTACGCCCAGAGGAACTTCGTCCCCTTCTGGATGCGGTAGAGCGGCGCCTGGGCGATGTAGACGTACCCCTCGGTGATCAGCGCCGGCATCTTCCGGTAGAAGAGCGTCAGGAGGAGCGTGCGGATGTGCGCCCCGTCGACGTCGGCATCCGTCATCAGGATGACCTTGTGATAGCGGAGCTTCGCGAGGTCGAGCTCGTCCCCGATCCCCGTACCGATCGCGATGAGGAGGGCGCGGATGTGCTCGTTCTGGAGCATCTTGTCGAGGCGGGCCTTCTCGACGTTCAGGATCTTGCCGCGCAACGGAAGGATCGCCTGGAACTCCCGGTCCCGCCCCTGCTTCGCCGTCCCTCCGGCCGAGTCGCCCTCCACGATGAAGAGCTCGCACTCGGCCGGGTCGCGCGAGTGGCAGTCGGCGAGCTTGCCGGGGAGCCCTCCCCCCTCGAGAAGGCCCTTCCGCCGCGTGAGCTCGCGGGCCTTCCGAGCCGCCTCGCGGGCCTGGGCCGCTTCGACGGCCTTGATGATGAGGGACTGGCCGACGGCCGGGTGCTCTTCGAGGAACTCGGCGAGCTTGTCGTGGACGGCGCTCTCCACCTGGCCCTTGACCTCGGAGTTCCCGAGCTTCGCTTTCGTTTGGCCCTCGAACTGGGGCTCGAGGACCTTGACCGAGAGCACGCAGGCGAGGCCCTCGCGGACGTCCTCGCCGGTGAGGCCCTCCTTGTCGGTCTTCAGGAAGTTCCGCTCGCGGGCGTAGTCGTTGAGGGTCCGGGTGAGGGCGGACCGGAGCCCGACGACGTGGGTGCCGCCGTCGACGGTGTTGATGTTGTTGACGAAGGCGAGCGTCGTGTCGTTGTAGCCGTCGTTGTACTGCAGCGCGACCTCGATGTCGGTCTGCTCCCGCTGGGCATGCAGGTAGATCGGCGTCGGGAAGAGGACGTTCTTCCCCTGGTTCAGGTCCGCGACGAACTCGGTGATCCCGCCGGCGTGGTGGAACGTCGAGGTCGAATGGTCCCGCTCGTCCTCGAAGTGGATCGCGACCTGCGGATTCAGGAAGGAGAGCTCCTTGAGGCGGCGCTCCACGGTCTCGCGGTCGAAGACGAGGGTCTCGAAGATCTGGGCGTCCGGCTTGAACGTCTGCTCGGTGCCGGTCCCCTCCGCGGACCCGACCCTCTTGAGCGGGGCGACGGGCGCGCCCCGCTCGTAGCGCTGGACGTACTCCGATCCGTCCCGGCGCACCCGGACCTCGAACCACTCGGAGAGGGCGTTGACGACGTGCAGGCCGACCCCGTGCAGCCCCCCGGAGACCTTGTAGGTCGACCGATCGAACTTCGAGCCGGCGTGCAGGACCGTCATGACGATCTCGAGCGTCGGCTTGTGGTAGCGAGGGTGCTCCTCGACCGGGATGCCCCGGCCGTTGTCGATCACGGTGACCGTGCCGTCGGCGTGGAGGGTGACGCGGATCTCCGTGCAGCAACCCGCGAGGACCTCGTCGATCGAGTTATCGACGACCTCCCAGATCAGGTGATGGAGACCGCGGGCATCGGTCGAGCCGATGTACATCCCCGGTCGCTTCCGGACCGCGGAAAGTCCCTCGAGGATCTGGATGGAACCGGCGTCGTACGCGGCCCGTTCCGGGGTCAGTGTCGCCATCGGGAAATCGGCCCGTTCCGGGGTCGAAAAAAACGACCGGACCGCGCACTATAAGGGTTGCCTTTCAGGGGCTCCGCGGAAGCCCGCGTCGCGCCGTCCGGGCGGACGGGAAACCGTTAGTCCCGGCCGGCGTCTCCGGCGCCGTGGACCTCGCGGCGATCGCCTTTCTCGTCGTGGTCATTGCGATCATCCTTCTCATCTACGCCCGCCGGACGGTCGTCTGGGTACGGCCGGGCGAGGTGGCGGAGGTCACTCGGCTCGGGCTCGCGCGCCCACCGCTCGGTCCCGGATTCCACTACGTGGACCCCATGTCCCAGGTCCATCGGCGGAGGGCGAGCGGCGCCGAGGGGATCCCGGCGACGGACCCCGCGATCGGTGAGCGGTGGACCGTGGTGCGTCCGACGAACTCTCACGTGCCGTCCGGTTCGATCCGAAGGGGATCGCAGCAGAATCTCGCCCTCTCCCCCGGACCTCTCCCGATCGGGGCCCGGGTCGTCGTCGCCGGCGGACCGATCCGTTTTCTCATTCCCGAGTTCGTTCCGGAGGAGGTCCCTCCCCCTCCCGCGGCCTCGCTCCCGGCGGGTCGGCGATGATGTCCGACCCCACGCTGGTCGGGGTCACGCTTGGCCTGTTCCTGACCCTGCTGATCATGCTCGTCCTCTTGGGCCGCGCCTTGGTGAGCGTACCGCCGGGACGGATCGGACTCGTCGATCCGTACGGCCCCGCGCCCCGCCTCCTCGGTCAAGGTCTCAACTTCGTCCGCCCGTTCCAACGGTACGTGATCCTCGATCCGGCCCGGCCCTCGGTCCCGCCGCACGGGTCCCGGGGGCGGGTCGTCTTCGAGTTCCCGGACGGTCCCGGCTACGTGGTGGTGGCGGTCGGGTCGAACCTCGTGGTCGGCTATGTCGGGCGGACCGGCGCGCTGGGGACGGACCTGAGGGCCACGGGCCGGGTGACGACACTCGAGGCGCTGACGGTCCTGCTCGACCCGGGGCCCGGCGGACCCACGGACCGCTCTCCCCTCTTGGCCGGTCCGTGACCCGACGGGGCGGGGGGGCCGCTCCCGGCGCGCGACGTCCGGCCGCCCCGGGGGATCGGGTCCGCGTCGGCGATCCCCGAGCGCGGATCGGTCGACCGCCGGGCCGACGAAACGCCTATACGAACGTTCGGGAAAACGGCGCGGATGACCGAGGCCGCCGACCCGGGCAAGGCGACCCCGCCGCCCGTCCCCGACGGTGGGAAGGCGGCGGAGGCGCCCGCCGCGCCCCCGGCCTCGCCGTCCCTCTCCTCGCCGACGGAGAGCGCCCCCAACGAGTGGGAGACGCGGTTCAAGTATCTCCTCGCCGACTTCGAGAACTTTCGCAAGCGGGTCGACCGGGAACGGGAGTCCGTGCGCCTCGGCGCGGAGGCGGAGGTCCTCCGCGGACTCCTGCCCATCTACGAGGCGTTCGAGCATGCGCGGGTGTACGTGCGGCGGGCCCCGGCCGCCGACCCGGTGCGTCAGGGAATGGAGCTCCTCGCGCAGGCGTGGGAGGGATTCCTCGTCAAGGAGGGCCTCCGAACGATCGCCCACGTCGGGAGCCGCGTCAACTCCGAGGATTACGAGGTGATCGGGGAGGGACTCGCGCCCAAGGGTCAGGCGCCCGGCACGGTGCTCGAGGTCGTTCAGCAGGGGTACCGCTTCAAGGGCGGGCTCCTTCGCCCGGCGAAGGTGCTCGTCGCGAAGTCGCCGCCGACGCCCCCCGAGGCCGCGGGCCGGACGGACCCGCCGGCGGCCGCCGCGTCCGAGGAAGGTAGCGCCCGATGACCGAGCGGTCGAGCGAGATCTCCGGTTTCTACAAGCTCTCCGTCGCCGAGCGCCGGGCGCTCCTGAGGAGCTGGGCCGGGCTCACCGAGGAGGAGGCGAGGACCTACGAGTTCCCGCCCGGCGTCGACCCCGGCCTCCTGAGCCGGATGATCGAGAACGTCGTCGGGAGCATCGCGGTCCCGGTCGGGATCGCGACGAACTTCCGGGTCAACGGGAAGGACTACCTCGTCCCGATGGCGATCGAGGAGCCGAGCGTCGTCGCCGCCGCCTCGAACGCCGCGAAGGTCGCGCGCGCGGGCGGCGGCTTCCACGCCCAGACGACCGACCCCGTGATGATCGGACAGGTCCAGGTCCTGGGCGTCGCCGACCCGGCGGGCGCCCGCCTCAGGATCCTGCACGCCCGCGAGGATCTCCTCGCCAGGGCGAACGCGAAGGACCCGATGCTCGTGAAGTTCGGCGGGGGCGCCCGCGACCTCGAGGTCCGGGTGATCCCGACGCCCCGCGGGACGATGATCGTCGTCCACCTGCTCGTCGACGCCCGCGATGCCGGCGGGATGAACGCCGTGAACACGATGTGCGAGGCGCTCGCCCCCGAGATCGCCCGGCTGGCGCGCGGCCGGGCCGTCCTCCGGATCATCTCGAACCTCGCCGTCGAGCGGCTGGCGCGGGCGAGCGCGACCTTCCCGTCGAAGCTCCTCGCCACGGAGAACGCGACCGGGCCGGAGGTCGTCGAGGCGATCCTCGACGCCTACACGCTCGCCGTCGTCGACCCGTTCCGCTGCGCGACCCACAACAAGGGGATCATGAACGGCGTCTCGGCGGTCGTCCTCGCCACCGGGAACGACTTCCGGGCGATCGAGAGCGGGGCCCACACCTACGCCGCCTACACGGCGAAGGACGGGGCGATCGTCCGGCCCCTCACGACCTACGAGAAGGACGCCGACGGGAACCTCGTCGGGACGATCGAGCTCCCGACGGCCGTCGGTCTCATCGGGGGGGCGACGGCGGTGCATCCGACCGCGAAGGCGAACGTGAAGGTGCTGGGCGTCCAGGGGGCCCAGGAGCTCGCGGGACTCCTCGCCGCGGTCGGGCTCGCCCAGAACTTCGCCGCCCTCCGGGCCCTCGCGACGGAGGGGATCCAGCGCGGCCACATGGAGCTCCACGCGCGGAACATCGCGGCGACGGCCGGCGCCCGACCGGAGGAGGTCGACGCCGTGGTGGCCCGCCTCGTGGCGGAGCACGCCATCCGGATCGACCGCGCCCGGGAGGTCCTCGAGGAGATGCGCCGCATGGCGCCCCGATGAGGATCGGCATCCTCGCCCTCCAGGGGGACGTCCCGGAGCACCGGACCGCCTTCGCGCGCCTGACGACCCCGGACGCGGTGAGCCTCGTCCGCTCCCCGGCGGAGCTCGAACCCGTCGACGTCCTCGCGATGCCGGGGGGAGAGAGCACGACCATCTCCCGCCTTCTCGACGAGACCCACCTTCGCGCCCCCCTGACCGAACGCCTCCAGGGAGGCCTACCGGTCCTCGCGACGTGCGCGGGGCTCATCCTCCTGAGCCGGGAGATCGAGATCGTCCCGAACCAGCGCGATCCGGTGCCGATCCCGATGCTCGACGTCCGCGTGCGGCGGAACGACTACGGCCGGCAGAGGGAGTCGTTCGAGGGCGAGGTCCACCTCGAGGGGCTCCGGGGGACGCCGTTCCCCGGGGTCTTCATCCGGGCGCCGCGGATCCTCGCGCACGGTCCCTCGGCCGTGCCGATCGCCTGGCGAGGGGAGGAGGTCGTCGGCGTCCGGTCGGGGCCGATCTGGGGCCTGACCTTCCATCCGGAGCTGTCCGGGGACGACCGGCTCCTTCGGGTCTTCCTCGATTCGCTCACGGCCCACTGATCCCGGGGGGGCACGCCCCGGGGCCCGGCCGGCGGGCCCTTCTCGAGGAACGTAGGGCTTTTTGAACACGGACCCCGTGACGACCTTCGCACGCCATGAACGAGAAGATCCCCCTAACGGCGGCCATCCTGGCGATCGTCGGCTCGGTCTTCGTGCTGATCGGAGGGCTCGTGGAGGCCGCGCTGGGGGCGTTCATCTCGCTCTTCCTTCCCGGCTACGGGAGCGCCATCATCGGGGGCGCGTTCGGCGTGGGCGCCGGATGCCTCATCATGTCGATCCTGCTCTTCGTCGCCCCGGCCCAGAAGCTCATCTGGGGCATCCTCTTGATCGTCTTCGCGATCCTGAGCCTCGTCTTCGACCTCTTCGGGGGGTTCATCATCGGCTTCATCCTCGTCCTGATCGGCGGCATCATGGCGATCACCTACAAGCCGGCCTCGCCCCAGGTCGTCTACGTCCAGGCGATGGGAACGCCCCCGATGGCCGCTCCGCCGCCCAACTTCCCACCGCCCCCTCCGCCGATGGGCTAGGGCGGGCCGGACGACCCCGCGGGGGGGCGCCGCCCGCCCGACGTCCCCGGTCCCTCTCAGTGGAACGTGTCGAACCGATAGTCCGTGAGCGGGACCTCCCCGATCGCCATCAGGAACTCCGGCGGCGTGAGCACCGGCCTCGGGTAGAGCGAGGAGTCGTCGAGCGCGATCCGGGGGCAGGCCGTGTTCACGTACGCGTCGAGGTCGCGTCCCTCGAGGTCGCGCGGGTCGAGGCGCGCGGCGATCAGGATCTCCGCCTCGCGCCCCTGCCGTCGGGCCCTCTCGATGAGCGCCGACGCCATCCCGGCCCGCTCCTGGCCCGCGAAGCTCGAGACGAGGATGCCGAAGCGCTTCGCGTCCATCGTCCGGGCGACGAGCCTCAACCGGTCGGCGATGAGCTTCGCCCGGTCGATCGGCGCGCTCATCTCGCCGCGCAGCGGGTCGAAGGCGTGGACCGGCCGGTCGACCGCGAACGCGAGCCCGATGGGGTGGAAGGTGCCGGTCCCGAGGAAGAGGAAGGCGTCGACGTCGCCGGCGATGGCCTCGGCGCCGGTGTAGTTGCAGCCGAGCGCCTGGGCGGGATAGGCGAGCCGCCGGTCCCCCGTCCCGACGACGAGGGAGATCCCGCGGGGGGCGAGCGCGCGCGTCAGCGGCGCGACGAGATCGAGGTGCTGGACCGAGGCGACGAGCCCGACGCGCTTCGGGAGCCCCGCCCGGGCGATCCGTTCGGCGAGCCGTTCGACGTCGCCGGGAGGGTAGCGCATCTCGACGAAATACGTCGTCGCCCAGAGGGGGACGTTCGGGATCGGCGAGTGACCGAGGACGACGAGAGCGTCGACGCCGGGAACCTCCTCCGGCGCGGGGAAGTCGCACGCCCCGAAGCAGGCCCTCGAGACGACGACCACCGGGACGCCGGTCGCCGCCCGGAGCTCGGCGGCGCGGTCGTGGGCGTTCCGGACGAGGCCCGCCGGGACCTGGAGGGCGATCTTGCGATGTCCCGCCGAGCGCACGGCGGCGAAGAGCTCCTCGTCGAAGCGAGGGAGGACCTTCGCGCGGGGCGCGCCGCGGCGGGCCGCCGAGCCCGGATCGCCGGGGCGAGCGCGAGGCGGTCCGGTCTCGCCGATCGCGCGGAGAAGGATCCGGACGGCCTCCCGGTTGTCGGGGTAGTGCAGTCGGGCGAGGGCCACCTCCGGATCGACCCATTCGAACGCGTCGTGCTCCGAGCTGAGGGTGGGGGGTTTCTCCCCGTCCGTCTCCACGCCGAATCCATGGAGCCGCATGCGGCGCCCTCCATCGGGCGGGTCGAACTCCACCACCCAGTCGAGCGGGACGACCCGAACAGGGTCGGCGAACCCGGCCTCCTCCGCGAGCTCGCGCCGCAGGGCGGCCTCGAGGCTCGCGTCGGTCGGCTCGACCTTGCCGCTCACCGGGACCCAGAAGCCGCCCCGGCCGGGCGGTCGCCGGAGGATCAGGAGGCGGGGCGGGAGGCCCGAGAAGAGGTAGCCCTCGACGCACTCCTGGAGCGTTCGGCCGTCGGCGGCGTCAGCCACCGCCGCCTCGGCGGGCCAGGAGCTTGAGGATCGCTTCCGCGGGTTCGCCGCCCGACGCGGCGAGGGCCGCGATCGCCTGCTCGCGGGAGGCCTGTCCCTGCTCCATCACGAGGGTGATGTCCTCCTCGGGAGGACCGGCGGGCGTCGCGGGCGCCGACGCCGCGGTCGCCGGACCCCCGGCGCCCCGCCCGCGGACCTCGGGGGTGCCGACGACCTGGTAGGTCGTGACGCCCTGCACGCTGATGATCGTGACCTCGGGCGCCGTGAAGACGTGCTCCTTGTCCTTCGTCCGGACGACGACCTCCTCGACGCCCTCGACGGGTTCGCTCGTCATGCCGAGGCGCCGCATCATCATCTGCATCTGCCGCGCGTTGCGCGGACCCCCCGGCATCATGCGATGACCTCCTCCCGCTCCCCGACGCCCCTAACCCATCCCGTCGTCGTCGTCGTCGCCCGTGGCGGCCCGGATCTTCGCCTCGACATCGCCGTCGACCGGCGTGTCGTCATCGACCGAGGCATTCCGGCGACCGCGGGGACGGCCCTTCCGCTCCGCCGTCTCGTGGACCTTCTGGACCTGGGCCTCGAGGTCGTCCATGACGGAGGTCACGGAGGCGAAGAAGTTCCACCCGGTGACGCTCGCGAAGAAGATGCCTCGGTCGGTCTGCAGGCGTCCGTGGACGGTCGCGTCCCCCGAGCGGGCGGCGTGCGGCGAGACGTTCAGCGTGAAGAGGAGCGGGCGGGCGTGGTGGGCCACCCGTCGGAGTCCCTTGCCGACGAGCTGGTCGATCTCCGCGAGCGTCTCCGGGTCGGCGGCCCCGCGGAGCCCGTGGATCTGGACGTAGACGTCGCTGATCGTCGTCTCGGCGGCCGGGTCACGGCCGACGGCGAGCCCGAGGAGGTCGGCCTGCGAGATGACCCCCGACGGACGACCCCCGTCGACGAGGAAGACGCTCGAGACCTTGGCCCGGCTCATCGCGCGGGCGGCGTCGCCCACGGTCGTGCCGGGCGCCACGGTGAGCGGCGGGGAGTGCATGATCGTGCCGATCGTGACGTCGCCGACGCGGCCGGGGAGGGGGGCGTCGCGCTTCCCCGGGGCGACCGGGTGCCAGAGGACCCGCCCGAGATCGGCGAGGCCGACGGCGCCGACGAGGCGGCCCTTCCGGTCGACGACCGGAAGGGGGTGCTCCTCGAGCAGGCGGATGTTGTTGAAGAGCGGGGCGCACGGGTCCTGCTCCTGGAGGATGACGTTCGCCGGGCTCGCGACCTCCTCGACGCGGTGGGAGGCGATCGACGCGATCTGGGGCAGCACGCGGATGAGGTCGGTGCGGGAGACGATGCCGAGCAGCTCGCCCTTCTTGCCGACGACAGGCGCGCCCCGGAGCCCGACGGCGAGGAGCTGCTCGGCGAGCTCGGGGTAGCGGGTCGACGCGGTGATGACCGGCGGGAGGACCATGAGGTGCTCCACCTTCGTTCCGAGGGCGAGGTTGGGGCGGCGCGCGATGCCGTCGAACGTCACCATACCGGCGAGGCGGCCGTTCCTCAGGATCGGGAGCTCGTGGATCCCCTTCGAGCGCATCGTCCCGAGGGCGCGGGAGACCGGAGCGTCGGTGGAGAGCGTGATCGGCCGGGGGGTCATCAGGTCGCGGGCGTTCGGCCAGTTCTCGGGCATGAGGCGGCCTAGGACCTCCGTCGGGGCCTTAAGGGGTCTCCCCCCGAGGGCCGCCAGGAGCGGGTTATCCCCCGCCGGAGCCGAGCGACCATGAGCCGTGGGGTCGATGTCGGTCGACCGCGGCACGGGGCGCCGTCGGGTGACGAGGGGACAGTTGAACGGAGGTTCTCGCGGCGCGCGGGCCGACGCGGGACGCTCCCGGGGGCCCCGAGAACCGGCTCCCGATGGCATATCCTACGCCCGGGGTAAAATAGGACCCCCGCCGCAACCGGCTCGAGGCCGCCACCGCCGGGGGAGCGGGGTCGATGCGGGAATCGGAGGGAGCTCCGGACGCGGGGGGGCGACGAGGCGCTCGGAACAGGTCCCCCCTACGGCGCCCTTCTCCCTCGGGGTGGGACCCTCCCGTTCCCCTCGGGCGAGCGGTCGTGCCGACCGTGGTCGTCCTCGCCCTCCTCCTCTCGGGCGCGGGAACGACCGCGACCCTCGGGGCGGCCGGGATCCCGGGCGGGCGTGCCCCGAGCGCGTCCGCCGGGATCACGAGAGGCCTGGCCGATCTCTTCCCGGCCCCTCGGGGGGGACCGGACCCGGTCGGGCTCTTTTCGGCCTCCCCCGCGGTGGCGAGGGAGTTCCAGCACACGACCCA
>JASHUV010000167.1 GCA_030039825.1 Thermoplasmata archaeon | reverse complement strand
TCCCGTTCGAGGGGAAGTACACCGTCATCCCCGACGGTAGGGTCAAGCTCCAGGTGGCGCTCGCGTTGAAGGCCGCGAGCGCCGAACCCGCTAACGGGACGCTCGTGCCGTTCACCGTCGAGGTGACCGCCAGGATCTGCGCTTCGACCACGTAGGCGTGCGGCACGGCGTCGTGGTTCCTCATCGTGAAGCTGATGTTGTCGCTCATCGCGTAGCCCGGCGGGGCGTGGCCGGAGGCGACGAGGGGACTCGAGAGGGAGAAGTCGGCCGCCGGGCCCTCGGCGATCGGGATCACCACGAATCCTCCGACGAGGACGGCGGCCGCGAGCCCACCGACCGCGTAGCGCCGCCAGTCCAGGGGTGTGAGGTCGTTGAGCGGGGGCGGGTGGCGGACCCCGAGGAGGAAGACGAGCAGGGCGAACAGGAACCATCCCTCGTAGTACAGCCCCATGATCACGAGCAGGACGACCGCGGCGTAGCTCACGAAGCGGGCCCGGTCGCCGAGGAGGGCCCGGAAGACGTGCCCCCCGTCGAGCTGGCCGGCGGGGAGGAGGTTGATCGCGGTGACGAGGAGGCCGACCCACCCGGCGAGGGCGAGCGGATGCAGGTGCATGAACGCGCTCGCGGGGACGAAGAGGCCGAGGATCGACCAGATGATCGAGCCGCCGAAGTCGAGGCCCCCGTAGCTGAAGCCCGCGATGTTCGCGCCGCAGTAGCTGAGGGGCAGGGACGGCGCGTGGGTGGAGAGCGAGAGACCGGCGAGCGTGACGGGGATCGCGACGGCGAGCCCGGCGAGTGGACCTGCCGCGCCGATGTCGAGGAGGGCCTTCTTCGAGGGGATCGGCTCCCGCAGGCTGATGAACGCCCCGAACGTCCCGAAGAGGAGGAACGGCGGCGGGACCGGGATGAAGTAGGGTAGCGAGGCCTCGACGTGGTGGCGGCGCGCCATCACGTAGTGGGCGAGCTCGTGGCAGCCGAGGATCGTCATCAACGGCAGCGCGAAGAAGAGCCCGCCGTAGAGGAAGTCGGAGGGGATCGGTGTCTGCCCGCCGCGCCAGTCGTCCCAGAGGAACGCCCCCGCGGCGATCGTCGAGGCGATCGTGAAGAGGAGCAGGAGCAGGTTGGCCCACGGCCCCCACGGGGTCTGCGGAGGTCGACGGACGACCTCGATGACGTATTCGCCGCCCTGTCGGCGGAGCTGGGGCACATAGAAGCGGTCCCACATCTCGCGCCGGAGGGCGTCGAAGCGCTCCTCGAGGGTCGCCGGGTCGGCGTGGACCAGCAGCACGACCGACCTCGGCGAGACCCGGGTCTCGTAGACCGGGAAACGGACCGCCACGAGCGAGCGGATGCGATCGATCTCCCCGCCGGCGGACGGCGGGATCGGGGTGGACGCCACGGGACTAGCCGGACGCCGATTTCCGGAGCTTGCGCGCGCGCTCCTTCGCGGACATCCCGGTGACGTCCTCGAGGAAGAGGTTGTAGCGCCGGATCGTCTCCCGCGCCACCTCCTCGGGGACCTTCGGGTCCATCGTGAGGTCCACGGCGAGCTCCCGCCCGTCCATCCAGACGGTCAGCCGGGAGATCGCGCCGAAGCGGGCTGTCACGCGCTCGCCCTCCCGCGTCACGTCACCGAAGCCGGACCGGGCCGCCGCTTCGAGGCGGTCGACCGCGAGGTTCGCCCGGTGGGTGGCCCGGACGGGGTACTTCTGCACGAGCGGCCTTCCACCAGGACGGCCGATTTAACCTTGGTCCCCGGGGGGCGAGCCTCCGACGGTCACGTCGGGGGCCGGACCCCCGCGAGCGGGCCGGCGGAGGCGCGGAGGAGGCGATCGCGGGCCCGGGCGAGGTGGGGGCCCGGGGCGAGCGACGCGACGATCTCCTGCACGATCCCCTGCTCGTCCAGGAAGAACGTCACGCGCTTCGACCAGCCGATCAGAGAGAGGACGCCGTAGGAGCGGGCGATCGCCCTCGTCGGGTCCCCGACGATCGGAAAGCCCGCCGAGCACGCCGCGGCGAACCGCCTCTGGGTCTCGGCCGGATCGACGCTGACCCCGACGATCTCGGCGCCCCGGTCGGCGAGCGACGGCGCGAGGACCGCGAACTCGCGGGTCTCGGCGGTGCACCCGGCCGTGAACGCCTTCGGGAAGAAGTACAGGACGACCTTCCTCCCCCGAAGGTCGGAGAGGCGGAACCTCTGACCCCGGGAGTCATCGCCCTCGAAGTCCGGGGCGGGGCTCCCGACGGCGATCATCGGACCGGGACCGTGCGCGCGACGGGGAGGACGACTCGGAGAGGAAAGGTGTTGGGCGGCGAGGGGCGAGGCCGCGGACCCGCCGGCGGGTGGATGCCGGTCATGCTTCCTCGGCCGGTACGAGCCGCCGGCCCTACTTCTACGTTGTAACCGAGCTCGGGTCGCGTCGGGACCAACCCGGTGCGCCCGGACCGGGGGCCTACCGGCGAGCGTCGAGGACCACGGCGCCGACCACGCGGCCGGCGCGGAGGTCGCGGAGGGCCGCGTTCGCCTCGGCGAGGGGACGGACCTCCACGCGGCTCGTCAGGTCGAAACGGGCCGCGAGCTCGAGGAACTCGAGCGCGTCCGCCCGGGTGTTCGCCTCCACGCTGACGAGCCGTCGCTCGCCGGCGAGACGTCGGTCGTAGTCGATCGGAGGGATCGCCGTCATGTGGATCGCGGGGATCGCCACGGTCGCGCCCTTCCGTACCTCGGCGAGCGCCTGGACCACGACCTCCCCGGCCGGCGCGAAGACGATCGCGGCATCGAGCCGGGGCGCGCCGGACGGGGAGGAGTTCGCCCCCGTCAGGACCGTCTCGCTGGCTCCAAGCTCCCGGGCGAGCTCGAGATGGGCCGGCGTGCGGGAGTAGGCGACCGTCTCGAACCCGAGTCGTTTGGCGAGCTGGAGGGCCAGGTGGGCCGACCCGCCGAACCCGAAGAACCCGATGCGGCCCCCGTCGGCGGGCCGAGCGAGCTTGAAGGCCCGGTAGCCGATGATCCCGGCACAGAGGAACGGGGCGAACCGGAAAGGGTCGGGGGGCGAGATCGGGAAGAGGAAGCCCTCGCGCCCGAGGACGTGCTCGCTGTATCCCCCGTCGTCGGTGTACCCGGTGAACCGTTTCCGGTCGCAGAGGTTCTCCCGACCGGAACGGCAGAACGCGCACTCGCCGCAGACGAACGCGAGCCACGGGATCCCCACGACCTGCCCTTCGCGCAGGGCCCGGACCGACGGGCCGACGCGCTCGATCGTCCCGACGATCTCGTGACCGGGGATCACGGGGCGTCCTCGGGGCGGCAGGTCGCCCTCGACGACGTGGAGGTCCGTTCGGCAGACGCCGCACGCGCTCACCCGCACGAGCACCTCCCCCGGTCCCGGCTCGGGGACCGGAACCGACTCCTCCCGGAGACGATCGGTGTCGGCCGGGCCCGGTTCGCGCAGGACCATGGCCCTCATCGCCGCCTCCGCTCCCCTCGCGCCGATCGGGAGCGAGGGGCGACGCGAGCCCCGCGCGGCCGGACCCGTCCGCTCGCCCTATCGGCTGCCGAACTTCTGGACGTACGCCTCGATCCGCACGAGGAGGTCGCTGAGCGGCATGTTGGTGTCCTCTCGGCCCCACTCGAGGGTGACCGTGGGGCGGCCCTCGCCGCTCGGGACCGGCAGCGTGAGCGTGACCGTGACGCGGCGTGGGTTCATCTGGACGATCTGGGCGATCGCGTTCTCGGCCGGTTCCTTCGAGGCGCCTTTCATCGACCCTGCATCGGGCATGCTCGCGGCCACGTCCTCCGAATATTTGTAAATGCGGCCCCCTAGGATCGATCTCCGTCGACGGCGGGCCGCGGGGCCGGGCCGCCCGTCCGGGGAGGGCAGGCACGGGCGAGGACGCGATGGGCGGCGCGCGCTCGAAAGCTTGTAGGGCTCGAGGGGCCTCGGGGCGCTCGGCCATGTCCTCGAACACGGAGGTCGCGGAGCGGCTGCAGCGGATCGCCGACCTCCTGGACCTCAAGGCCGAGAAGTTCAAGCCGGAGGCGTACCGGCGGGCGGCCCGCTCGATCCTCGGCCTCGGCGAGGACCTGACGGCCTTCCGATCCCGGGGCCAGCTCGACGAGATCCCCGGCGTCGGCGAGGCGATCCGCAAGAAGATCGAGGAGTACCTCACGACGGGCAGGATCGAGTACCTCGAGCGCCTCACCGCCGAGGTCCCGCCGGGCGTCGTGGAGCTGATGGGTCTGCCCGGCCTCGGTCCGAAGACGGCCGCCCGACTCTTCGGCGAGCTCGGGGTCAGCAGCCCCGCCGAGCTCGGCGACGCGATCGGCACGGGGGGGCTGAACGGGCTCGCCGGGTTCGGTCCGAGGAAGATCGCCCTCCTCAAGGAGGCCGTCGAGGGCGCCCGGGCGGTGAGCCCGGCGCGCCGCCCCCTCCGGGAGGCCTGGACGATCGCCGAGAGGATCCGACGCGCGCTCGCGGAGCGCACCGAGGTCCGGGAGCTCGAGATCGCCGGGAGCCTCCGGCGTCGCCGGGAGACCATCGGAGACATCGATCTTCTCGCCACATCGACGGATCCCCCGGCGACGATCGGGGTGTTCGCCGCGCTCCCCGAGGTCCGGAAGGTGGTCATGAAGGGGCCGACGAAGTGCACCGTCGTCGTCGAGCCCGGCGTCCAGGTCGACCTCCGGGTCGTCGCCCCGGGATCCTTCGGCGCCGCGCTCCAGTACTTCACGGGCTCCAAGGACCACAACATCAAGCTGCGTACCCGGGCCCGCGACCTCGGCCTCAAGATCAACGAGTACGGGGTGGACCGGGGCGAGGTCCGCGTCGGGGGCCGCGACGAGACGGAGGTCTATGCGGCCCTCGGTCTTCCCTGGATCCCGCCGGAGATCCGCGAGGACCGGGGGGAACTCGAGGCCGCGGCGGCCGGCGAGCTCCCCGATCTCATCGAGGCCGGGCAGATCCGAGGGACCCTTCATCATCACCTCCCCCCGGGCGCGGAGGAGGCCGAGCTCGCGCTCCTCGCCAGGGAAGGGGCGCGTCAAGGCGCGGCGTACGTCGGCGCCGTCCTCGGTCCGGGAGAGGCCGCGCACCCCGGTGACCTGGCCGGCGCGCTCCGCCGAGCGTGGGCGCAGCTCGCGGTCGTGCCACGTCCCCGGCTGCTGATCGGCCTCGAGCTCTCGATCGAGGGCGCCTCGCCGGGCGACGCGTCCCGTTCCGACTTCGATTACCTCGTTCTCCGGGCCGGGGCGAGCGCGCCTCGCGTCGGTCTCCGGCCGCCCCAAGAGGGGCCGCCCCGGTTCGTCGGGCACCTGGCGCTCGACCCCGGGGGAACCGCCACACCGGCGGAACGCGCCACGCCCTGGATCCGATGGGCCTCGGAGAACCGGGTGGCGCTCGAGGTCACACCGGACGGTCCGACCGACGGCCTGGACTCGAACGGTATCCGCGCGCTCGTCGAGGTCGGGGGCGAGATCGTCGTCAGCCCCGGCCCCGACCGGGGTGCGCTCGGTCTCGCCGTCGGTCTCGCGCGACGAGGCTGGGCGACGTCCCGCCACGTGCTGAACGCCCGGGACCCTCCCCCGCCCGCCCCCGAGCGGTCGCGACCGACGTGAGGGACCGACGAGCCGTTCCGCCGACGCTCGCGAGCGGCTCGCGCTCCGAAAGGCTTTCAATATCGAACCCGGTCGGCCGACCGCGGCCGGGATGGGGTAGCTTGGCCTATCCTGGGGGACTGTGGATCCCTCGACCCGGGTTCAAAGGGAAGCGGGGTCCGCCCCCGTTTCCGGAGAGTCTCGGTCCCGGCCCTACCCTTTCCTCGATCGGCGCCGTCCGGCGGTGGTCCCGGTCGTTCGGTCACGGTGGGCGAGGAGCTCCGGGAGGGCGTCCGGTAGTTCGGCGAGCGAGTAGTTCGCCCACCGCGCCCCCCACCGCTTGAGGTCGTCGGGGGTCAAGGTCCAGCCGAGCAGGCTCGTGGCGCGCCCGATCGCGACCGTTCCGGGCGTCTCGGAACCGACCTCCATGTCGAAGCGGGAGTCCCCGACGAGGAAGAGGGGAGCGGCGGGAAAGCGCCGCCGGAACTCGGCGAGGTGCTCGCGCTTCGTCCCTTGGCCCGAACCGAGGACCGCCTCGAACCAGTACCGCAGTCCCTCCCGCTCGAGCACGAGGTCGGCCATCTCGCGCTCGGCCCCGGTCGAGACCGCGAGCGTCCATCCGTCGGCGGAGAGCCTCTTGAGGAGCCTCGGGACCTCGGGGAAGACCCCGGCCTCGGCGTACGCCTCGGCGACCTTCCGGGTGTGGAAGATCCGGGCCGTCTGATCCCGCAGCTCGGGCGGCGCCTCCGGATAGAGCTGGGCGAGTTGGGCCTCGAACGGCATCCCGGTCGTGGCGAGGTAGTGGAGCCGTCCCTCCTCCGTCGGCGTGCCGAACGCCTTCGACAGAACATCGCCGGCGACGTCCCCGATGAGCCCGATGTCGTCGAGGATCGTCCCGTCGAGGTCGAAGACGACGAGACCTCGCTCGAGCCGTCTCGGCTCCGGCGGGGGCTCCTCGCGGATCACGGGTCGTGAGAGCTCCGAGAGGTGGCTCGTCGCCATCGGAAGCCCGGCCCCTCCTTCGGAGGGCGCCGGGAGCTCCGGGGACCCGACCGTTCCCCGTTGTCGGCGGGTCGTCACGGTCGGCTCCGAGCCGTTCGCGCACTTTAGGTGCCGGCCGCCCGCACGGCGCGGGCCGATTCCGATTTGAGGGAGGGTCCGTCTCGGACGGGCCGTCGGGGAGGTCGATGCACCCGAGCCGGGCGATCCGCGGGACGAAGTCACGCCTGCTCGACGGCCGCCGCATCGTCGTCGGGGTGTCGGGGTCCATCGCGGCCGTCGAGGTCCCTCGGATGGTCCGAGAGCTCCTCCGGCACGGCGCCGACGTCCGCATCGTGGCGACGCCCGACGCCCTGAAGATCATCACGGAGGAGGCCCTCGCCTTCGCCTCCGGCCATCCCCCGATCCGGGAGCTGACCGGCGGCGTCGAGCACGTCGCGCTCCTCGGTCCGGGCGAGGGGCGCGCCGACCTCCTGCTCATCGCGCCCGCGACCGCGAATACGATCTCGAAGATCGCCCACGGCATCGACGATACGGCCGTCACCTCGTTCGCCTCGATCGCGCTCGGGGGCGGGGTGCCCCTCCTCATCGCCCCGGCGATGCATGGGCACCTCGCTCGCAACCCGGCGGTCCGGGAGAATCTCGATCGTCTCCGATCCTGGGGGGTCGGCCTCATCGCCCCGACGTCCGCGGAGGGAGAGGAGAAGCTGCCCGGTCCGGAGCAGATCGCCGCCGCGGTGATCCGTCGGCTCGCCCAGGGACCCTGGCGCGGCCGCCACGTCATCGTGGTCGGAGGCGCGAGCCGGGAGCCGATCGACGAGGTCCGCTCCATCACGAACGAGAGCTCGGGCGCCACGGCGGTCGCCCTGGCCGCCCAGGCGTATCTTCGGGGGGCGGAGGTGGAGCTCTGGGCCGGCGCCCTCCGGGTCCCGCCGCCGCCCGGCGTCCCGCTCACCCGCTGGTCCACCGTCGGTGATCTCGAGGCGCTCGTCCACCGATCGGAGAAGCGTCTCCGGGGCGCCGACGCGATCCTCGTCCCGGCCGCCCTTGCGGACTACACCCTCGACGCGCGCCGGGGCAAGATCTCCTCCCGGACGACGCCGCGCCTGCGCCTCGACCTTCGTCCCGGCCCCCGGATCCTTCCTCTGCTCCGGCGGCTCGCGCCGGCCCCGACCCTGCTCGTCGGCTTCAAGCTCGAGGCCGGCCTCTCCGAATCCGCGCTCGCCGAGCGCGCTCGGACGCTCCGCGAGGAGGTCGGGCTCGACGAGGTCGTGGCCAACGACCGGGCGAACCTCGGTGAGGCGACCGCGAGCTTCCTGCTCGTCGGGCCGGGAGGGGCGCGGCACTGGATCTCCGGCCCGAAGGACGCCGTCGCCGGTCACCTCCTCGACGCGCTCGAGCGGCGCCTGCCGAGCCCGCCGACCGTCCGGCGAGCGGCGCCGGCGGTCGCCCGCACGGCGCGCCGGCGCCTCCGCCAGCGCCCCCATTTATAGACGGCCCGTCTCGGCCGCGCCCGGAGTGGGCGCGGATGGTCAAGCTCGCCGAATGGCGCGGTAAGGAGATCTTCCAGAAGTACGGGATCCCGACCCCGAACGGCCGCGTCGTCCGTTCGGCGCCGGAGGCCGGGGCCCTCCTTCGCAACGGCGGCGTCCCCCTCCCGTGCGTGATCAAGGCGCAGGTCCTCGCCGGCGGACGGGGGAAGGGCGGGGCCGTCCGCTTCGCCTCGGCGCCGGAGGAGGCCGAGGCCGCCGCCTCGGCGATCCTCGGGCTCGAGTTCCAGGGCGAGAAGGTCCGCGAGCTCCTGATCGAGCCGAAGCTCGCGCTCGCGAAGGAGCTCTACCTCTCGATCACGCTCGACCGGAGCCGTCGCCTGCCCGTCCTGATCGCGAGCTCGCAGGGCGGCGTGGAGATCGAGGCCGTGGCCGAGTCGGCCCTGGTCCGCCTCCCGCTCCACCCCTTCGTCGGCCTCGTGGGGTACGAGAAGCGGAAGGTCGTCCGCGCGCTCGGACTGTCCGGAGGACCCGCCAAAGCGCTCGATGGCCTCGTGGACCGGCTCTGGGCGGCCTTCGAGTCGGAGGACGCCGAGCTCGTCGAGATCAACCCGCTCGCCGTGGTGGGCGACGGCCTCGTCGCGCTCGACGCCAAGGTGATCATCGAGGACGACGCGACGTTCCGCCACCCCCAGTACGCCGAGATCCGGGACGACCGGACCCCGCTCGAGGAGATCGCCCGCGAGAAGGGGATCGCCTTCGTCCAGCTTGACGGGAACATCGGGGTCATCGCGAACGGGGCCGGCCTCACGATGGCGACGCTCGACGTGCTGGCGGAGTTCGGCGGTCGCCCGGGCATCTTCCTCGATCTCGGCGGCACCGATGACCCGGCGAAGGTCACCGAGGCGTTCCTTCTGATGGCGAAGGCGCGGCCGAGCGCGGTCTTCCTCAACATATTCGGCGGGGTCACCCGCTGCGACACCGTCGCGAAGGGGCTCGTCGAGGCGATGAAGCAGGTTCCGCCCTCGGAGCGCTTCCCTCTCGTCGCCCGGATCCGGGGGAACAACGAGGCCGAGGGGACGGCGATCCTCCGCGAGGCCGGGATCCCCTCCGTCCCCGACCTCAAGGAATCGGTGCAGGCGGCGGTGCGCGCCGCGGACGGGGCGGCCCCCGGCGGGGGCCGGCCGTGACCGTCCTCGTCGACGCCGACACGCGTGTCGTCGTCCAGGGGATCACGGGCCACCAGGGAACGGTCCACACGCGGCAGATGAAGCTCTTCGGCTCGAACGTCGTCGCCGGCACGACCCCCGGCAAGGGCGGTTCGACCGTCGAGGGCGTGCCGGTCTTCGACAGCGTCGAGGAGGCCGTCGATCGGACGTCCGCGAACGCCTCGTGCATCTTCGTCCCGGCCCCCTACGCCCGCGACGCGTTCATCGAGGCCGTCGACGCCGGGATCCGTCTCGCCGTGATCGTCACCGAGCACATCCCCTTCCACGACATGCTCTCGATGTACCACTACGGGCGCGAGCGCGGCGCGCGGATCATCGGGCCGAATTGCCCGGGGATCGCCGCCCCCGGCAAATCGAAGGTCGGGATCATCCCGAACGTGGTGTTTCGGCCGGGTCGCGTCGGTGTCGTCTCGCGCAGTGGCACGCTGACCTACGAGATCGTGAGCGGGCTCAAGGAGCACGGGCTCGGGCAGAGCACCTGCCTCGGGCTCGGCGGCGACCCGGTCGTCGGCACGAGCTTCGTCGACGCGCTCCCGCTCTTCGAGGCGGACCCGGAGACCGACATCGTCGTCCTCGTCGGCGAGATCGGCGGGACGGCCGAGGAGGACGCCGCCGAGGAGATCCGGAGGAACTTCACGAAGCCGGTCGTCGCCTACGTCGCCGGGAGGTCGGCCCCGCCGGGGAAGCGGATGGGCCACGCCGGGGCGATCATCGCCCGCGGCCGCGGCACGGCGGAGAGCAAGCTCAGCGCCCTCAAGGGGGCGGGGGCCGAGATCGCGCGTTTCCCCTACGAGATCCCCGACATGGTCGCGACGCGCCTCGCGCGCCTCGGTCGGCGATGACGCCGGCGCGCCACGCCGAGGCCGCGGCCCCCGAGCCCTGCCTCGTCGCCGGGTGCGGGGAGCCCTCGGTCCGCCACCTTTCGCTCGCCGAGGCCCGACGGGCCTTCCCCGACCTCCCGGAGGAAGGGCGGCGCGCGCCGCTCTGCCGGGCCCACTACAAGGCGTGGAAGAAGTCGACCAAAGAGGCCCGGGCGCTCGACCGGTTGGGCCGATAGCCCGGGCCCCGCGCCCTCACTGCTGGCGCATCTTCTGGGCCCTCATGCGGCGGCGCATCCGCTTCTTGCGCCACTTCCAGCGCATGTGGCCGCGCTTCTTCCAGACGCGTGAGCTGCGTTTCATCCCGGACGTTCCCGAGCGGCGCGGGTTACTTGCCGTCGCTTAAAAGCGTTCCCCCGATTTCTCGACGGTGGATCGGCGGAAACGGGATCACGCGAGTCCGAGGCGCGCGAGCGCGTCCGGGGAGAGCCAGGCGGCCGCGAACGCCTCGGGAAGGTAGAGGAACGCTCCCCCGGAGAGCGCGTGGCGCTGCCAGGAGAT
>JASHUV010000166.1 GCA_030039825.1 Thermoplasmata archaeon | reverse complement strand
GGCTACATGAGCACGAGCGACGAGGACGGGCACCTCCTGATCAACACCCACCACCTGAGCCACTCGGAGTTCCGGACGATCTACCTCGACGTCGTCCACGAGCTCTGCCACGTCCGCCAGTTCCGACGGCACCGGCCGCTGTTCTACCCGAAGCTCCCGTACGTGGACGCCCCCTCGGAGATCGAGGCGTACCGGATCACCGTCGAGGAGGGCCGACGGATCGGGATGAGCGAGAAGGAGCTGTTCGATTACCTCCACATCTTCTGGATCAGCCCGAAGGACCACCGGCGCTTGGCGCGCCATGTCGGCGTGAGGCCCTCGACGGCGCCGCGGAAACGCCGCCGCGGCCACGGATAGCCGGCTTCCCGGGCCCGGGCTCTTCGCCCGGCGCCCACGAGCGCCGGGGGCGGGACGTCATCCGACCCGCTGCCGCTCGGACCAGGCGTCGACGAACCGGCCAGGAGCCTTCGGGTCCGCGGCGAGGTCGAGCAGCGGCTCGATCAGCTCGACCTCCATCAACCACGGGGTCCCGCCCCCCCCGTCGACGAGATCGACGCGGGCGTAGAGCGGAGTGTCGTCGAGGGCGGCGATCGTTCGCACGGCCACCGCGCGCTCGCGCTCCGAGGGCCGGAGCGGGAGGAGACCCGCGGCGTCTCGGAGATCCCTCGGCAATGCCGGCCCCTTGCGGAAGGCGTGGGAGAAGCGTCCGTTGAAGAAGACGAGCGAGCGCTCGCCGGGGTCGAGGACCCCGGGCACGAACGGCTGGACGAGGAGATCCACGCGGGCCGACATCTCCTGATAGCGGGATTCGAATCGGGCCTTTTCGTCGGGCGCCACGAGGACACAGTTCTCCGCGTTCGCTGAGACCGCCGCCTTGACGACGACCGGACCCCAGCCCCGCCGTCGGGAGGTCTCCGCGAGGGTCTCCCCGGGCCGGGGGAGCTCGGTCGGGATCACCGGGAGGCCCCGCTTCGCGAGGTCGAGGAGGTAGGACTTGTGACTGTTCCATCGAACGGTCGCGGCCGGGTTCCACAGCCGGGTCCACCGACCGACCCGTTCGACCCAATCGAGGAACCGCTCGTACTCTCGGTGGTAATCCCACGTCGACCGAAGAATGACACCGTCGAACCGGTCCCACTCGACGCTGGGATCGCTCCACACGGCGGGTTCCGCCCGAACTCCCCGCCGCCGGAGCTCGTCGAGCAGGAGGCGATCGTCCGGGTGGAGATCGGGAAGGCCCGACCACGTCGCGAGACCGACCGTTGTGGCCGTTCCGAATCCCCCCTCACCACGGAGGCCGGCGGCGAGCATCAAACCGCGCGTAAGCGCCCGGTATCGGTGGTCAATCCCAGACGACCTGACCGTTCGATAGGTCGACACGGAACGGGAACGCCCCGCCGTGGCCTTGGTCAGCGTAGCAGAACATCCGGTGGATCAACGTCACGTTCATCGGGCTCGCGGTGCCGATGACGAGGGTGGCTTCGCCGGGGCCGGGGACCGGAAACCCGTTCCCGGTCTGACCCACGAAGGAGGTGATGGCTCCATCGCTCGTCTCGTAAACAACGTGGTAGGTGTCACCCGGCAGGGGGTCGGGATCGGAGCATGCGAGAAGGTGCTGCGACGTCGCAGCGAGCCCGCCCGGGCCGAGGGCCCCGCTGAAGGAGGCCGTGATGAGCAGGCTGAGGCCGGCGGCCGCCAACATGGCGGCGATGAGCCTCGCCCCTCGCCGCACCGGGTGGAGACGCGGCGCCCTCATCCCGTACACCGCAGGCGTCGCGGCCGTTTCATGGCTTCGCCCGTGGTCGATCACCCTCGGCCCGACCGGTGGGCCGGAGAAACCTCGTCCCACCGATCGATGGGCCAGCCTCGGGTCAGCACGCCTCGCCGGGCGTGACCGCTCGGCCGTCCCGCGGGCAACGAAGCGGCCGTCGTTCGTCGGAGAGAGCGGTCGCCGATCGGCCGGAGAGGGTCGACCGGTTCGGTTCGGCGCTGCCGATCGGGCCGCGCCGCCCAAGTCCTGGGCCCACGCGGGGCGGGGCCCCCAGGAAGGCCGGCCCTCAGGTCAACGGAGTCCTTCGATAGAGGTCGATCCCGAGTTCCACCTCGAGCCCATAGTAGACCGCGAGGCCGAAGAAGCCCAGGAAGAGCGCCAGATCGTACCAGAACAACCATCCCATCCCTATCGACAGGAAGCTCGCCATCCCCATGCAAAACGCGAGGACGCCGAAGAGCTTCGCCGTGCGAAGCGCCTCGCCCCACGATGTTCCGTCCCGGCGACCCGGCCGAGCGAACTGGGACACGAGCCACGACCAACCCCCCGGTCGAACGGTCCGGGCGATGGCGTGAAGGGCGTCGCGCTCACGTTCCCGCCAGATGAGGATCGAGAAGAACAGACCGAGGGTTCCCAGTGCCGAGACACCGACTCCGAGGGCGAACGAGACCACGATGATCCACAGAGAACCCCCGGTTCGAAACCCGGGATCGAGGAAGATCACGAGGAAGCCGCCAAGACCGAGCAGCACGGCGGCCGCGCGACGGCCTCCCTCACGCATGCGGAGGCGTGACGGCGTCGGAGGTAAAAGAGTCGACGGCGGCACGCCGACCGTTCGAAGAAGCTGACCTCGGCCGACGGCGAACTCTGGGCCGCTGGGTCGGACGCTGCCCCCAACGAAATGGGCGACGGGCCGACGCACTCGGGACCACCGATCCGGAGAGTCGAGCCGCCCGCGCCGGATTCTCCTCACCGGCGGGTCGACTGAGGTCCTCGACGTTTCTTGCGCTCGGGACGGGGGAGGGCCCTTCGACTCTCGTGGGACGCTCGCGAAAGCGAAACAGAATTTACTATGGGTAATGTTTATAAGCGACTATATAAGTGGCGGGCCGAGTGATCCGTCATGGTCAAGATTCGGATCGAGAACGTCGTCGCGTCGACCTCCCTCGGGGATGAGCTCGACCTGCAGTCGATCGCCCTCGGGCTCGAAGGCGCCGAGTACGAGCCCGAGCAGTTCCCGGGCCTCATCTACCGCCTGAAGGAGCCGAAGACCGCGATCCTCCTCTTCCGCTCCGGGAAGGTCGTCTGCACCGGGGCGAAGAGCATGGCCGAGGTCGAGAACTCGATCGCGACGGTCTCCGCCCAGATCAAGAAGGGCGGCCAGAAGATCAACATGCACCCGAAGATCGAGGTGCAGAACATCGTCGCGAGCTCCGACCTCGAGTCGGAGATCAACCTGAACGCGATCGCCGTCACCCTCGGGCTCGATCGCGTCGAGTACGAGCCGGAACAGTTCCCCGGCCTCGTCTGCCGGATCGACGAGCCGCGCGTGGTCGTCCTCCTCTTCGGTAGCGGCAAGCTCGTCTGCACCGGCGCTCGGAAGCCCTCCGACGTCGAGGTCGCGGTCAAGAAGATCACGAAGGAGCTGCGCGGGGCGAGCCTCCTTCGTTAGACCCCGTCGCCCGAGCCTGTGCCCGCCCGGTACCGCGGGCCGATCGTCGACCACCACTGCCATCTTTCCCCCCAGGGGGATGGGGTCGAGGCGGCGCGCCGGTTCGCCCGGGCGGGAGGGACCCACCTCTTCCTGGCGACCCAGCAGTACGGGCCCCGTCCCCCGCTCCGGCTCGAGGAGTACGAGGAGCAGTTCGTCGTCACCGAGCGCCTCGCCCGGTCCGTGACCGAGGCGACCGGGGTCGCCGTGTTCTGCGTCGTGGCTCCGTTCCCTCCGGATCTCATTGGTGCGAGCGCCGCCCTCGGCCTCGGCCCGGCCGTCCGCCTCCACGAGGAGGCGATCGCCCTCGCGGGCCGATGGGCGAGAGAGCGCCGGGCCGTGGCGCTCGGCGAGGTCGGTCGCCCTCACTTTCCGGTCCCCCCCGACGTCGCCCGAGCGTCCGAGTCGTTGTTCCGGCTCGCCCTCGAAACGGCCCGCGAGTCCGCCGTGCCGGCCGTCGTCCACTCCGAGGATCTCGATGCGGGCGGGTACCTCGGGCTCGCCGAACTCGCTGCCCGGGCGGGCCTGCCGCCCGATCGCGTCGTGAAGCACTACGCCCGCGCGTGGGCCCCGCCCGAGGAGCGCGCGGGCGTCGTCGCGTCGTTCCTCGCCCACAGGGCCCTCGCCGCGCGCAGCCTCGGGACACCGGGGCCGTGGTTCTGGGAGACGGACTACCTTGACGACCCCCGCCGGCCCGGCGCCGTCCTCGATCTCGCCACGATCCCTCGCCGCGTCGCTCAGCTCGCCTCCGACGACGACCCGGAAGGCGAGCGCTTCCGGGGCCCTTTCGAAACCAGCGTCCGGACGGTCTACGGCCTGACCCTCTCCGTCGACGATCGGCCGTCGGGCGCCGGGGCGTCGGCCCCCGGCGGCGGCACACCTATCTAGCCGGCCGGGCTCGGCGGCGGGCGGAGCGGACCGGCGTGCCCTCGATCTTCCTCGCCGAAGAGACCCTCGATCCCTCCTTCCTCCCGCCGAAGCTCGTCCGGCGCGACCCGGAGTTCCAGCGGACCCTCGGCCGGTACCGGACCGCCGCGGCGAAGGGGATCCCCTGGCACCTCCTGATCACCGGGGGGATCGGGAGCGGTAAGACCGCCTTCGGACGACGTCTCGCTCAGGAGCTGGCCCGCCCGCCGGGGGGGGGCGGGAAGGCGATGGTCCCCCACTACGTCAACTGCTGGCGCCGATCGACCGACCGGCTCGTCCTCCTCGAACTCCTTCGCAGCGTCGGCGTCTACCTCCCGGACAAGGGCTACGGCGTGCCGGAGATGCTCGACATCCTCGAGCAGGGCATGCGCAAGGCGCCCGCCCAACGCCTCGTCGTCCTCGACGAGGTTGGGGCGCTCGTCCGGCAGGAGAGCCGTCTCGTCTATCTCCTGACCCGCTCCGGCGAGGTGGGGCTCGGCGCCGTCTCGCTCCTCTTGATCGCTCCGGAGGACGTCCTCCCGTTCCTCGACGCCGCGAGCCGATCGAGCTTCGGGGTGACGCACCGCCTCGAGCTCCCGAAGTACGACGCCGAGGATCTCCGGGAGATCGTCGGGTACCGCGCCGGCCTCGCCCTGCGGCGAGGGAGCATCGACCCGGACGTCGTCGAACAGATCGCCGAGCTCGCCGCGCCGACGGGCGACGCCCGATTCGCGCTCGAGGTCCTCCAGGCGGCCGCGACCGGCGCCGAGGAGGCCGGGGCGTCGCGGATCTCCCCCGAACACGTCCGGGCGGTGCAGGGGACGCTGCGGCCCACGTTCGACGAGGTCAAGCTCGAGGGCCTCGACGAGACCCAGCTCATGGTCCTGCTCGCGCTCGCCCGGACCCTCCGGGGACCCGAGACGCGCGCGCCGACCGGCCGGGTCCGCCAGGCGTACGCCGCGCTCTGCGAGGGGTACGGACGCCGCCCGGTGAGCCGCGTGACGTTCTGGAGGACCGTCCGGGGGCTCGAGCTGGAGGGGATCGTCAAGGTCGACCCCGCCCGCCCCGGCAAGCCCTCCCGGCTCGGCATGGACGAGCTCCCCGTTCAGGCCCTGACGGGCCTCCTCGAGGCGCGTCTTCCGTCGACCGCACCGGTCCCGGAGCGCCGGCGCTGACGCGCGGGGACGGAGGGGCCGTCCCCGGCGTCGAGTAAGCATAATGCCCCCTCCCGGCTCGGACGCCGTCATGGCGGCGTCCGGCGTCGTGACGGCGCCCGACGTCCCGGCCCGGCTCCCGAGCTGGATCCGGATCCGGCCCCCGCACGGCGAGCGGTACGCCGGCGTCCGGGCGGCGGTGGCCGAGCTCGGGATCGGGACGGTCTGCCAGGAGGCCCGCTGCCCGAACCTCTCGGAGTGCTGGTCGGCCGGGACGGCGACCATCATGCTCCTCGGGACGGAGTGCACCCGCCGCTGTTCGTTCTGCGCGGTCACGACCCGCTGGCCCCAGGGCCAGGTCGACGCGACCGAGCCGGACCGCGTGGCGGAGGCCGTGGCCCGGTGGGGCCTCTCCTACGTCGTCCTCACGCAGGTCTGCC
>JASHUV010000165.1 GCA_030039825.1 Thermoplasmata archaeon | reverse complement strand
CGCGGGGCTCGAATGCGCGGAGATCGAGTTCCGTGCCGAGGGGCGATGCTTGGGCCGGGTAGGTCGGGATCGCCGGGCCGTGGGTTATCTCCTGGAAGGCTCCGGTCGGATCGACGGCGCGGAGATCGACGTCGGCCAGGGCGCCCTCCTTGAGGACACCCCGGAGGTCGAGATCCGGGGCCGTCCGGGGACGCGCGTCATCCTCGTGTCGGCGCCCCGCGAGGATTTCGGCGACCCCGGGGCCGCGTAGGCCGGGAGCGCCCATGCCGCCGGCCCGCGGGGCCCCCGGGGGGGCTCGGGCGACGCGACGGCGACTCCCGACGGGCGGGCCGCCCGAGCGGCCGGCTAGTACCAGAGCCACCCGTCGCCGTCGACCGTCGGAGGAACGGCCACGGGATCGTACCCTCCGTAGAGGAAGGCGGACTGGGTCGGCCAGGAGTACGCCATCCCCGCGTCGTAGCGCGCCGAGGGGCTCGTGGACGGCGAGAGGGAGTGCCAGTTTCCGCCGGTGAAGTACCACGTGTCGGCGTAGACCTTGTTGGGCGTCGTCGCGGTGTCGATCCCCCCGAACATGAGGACGTATCGACCGGTGCCGGCCGACCGGCTCCCCTGGCCGAAGTAGGTCATGCTCGCGCCCCAGCGCGCCGGCGGGGTTGTGGCGGTGCTCACGCCGCTCCAGGAACCGCTCGTGACCGAGCCTCCCGTGAATCCCTTGAAGACGTAGGTCAGGGCGTTCACGACGGTCGGCGACGAGGCGCCGCCGAAGAAGACCATCTGGTTCGTCGGATCGTTGAGGTCGTAGGTCATCGACCCTCCGTACGAGGCGGTCGGCGGGCTTCCCGGCGCGGTCGGCACCCCCCAGACGAAGCTCCCGGCGATGTCCGAGATCTCCCACGTGTCCCCGAACACCGTCCCGACCGCGTTCCGCCCCCCGAAGAGGATGGCGACGTTCTGGTTCGGCACGGCCGCCATCGACGCATCGTATCGGGCCGGCGGACCGCTGATCGACAGGGCGGTCCACGTCCGGGCGGCGATGTTGAAGCTGTACGTCACCCCGTTGACGGCGGAGCACGGCGCGGGGGTCGTGCACCCTCCGAACAGGATCACCCACCCATCGCCGTAGGCGATCGATGCCCCCCAGAGCGGCGGGGGGCCACCGGCGCACCCTCCGACGGGGCAGACCTGGACCCAGGTCCCCGGGGCGGTGGAGAGCCAGGTGTCCCCGAGCGGGGCGCCGGTCGGGGTGGCGAGGCCCCCGACCACGATGTACTCCTGGTTGGGCGAGGAACTGTTGATGTAGGTCATCGCCGCGTCGAACCGGGCGCCGGGCACCTGGGGACCGATCGTGTGCCAGGTCGGGCCGGGCGGTGGCGCCACGGAGTTCGGCGTGACGGTGACGGTGCTGGACGTGAAGTCGACGTTGTACATGTCGGAGTTCGCGCTGACGTAGACGATCGCCTCCGGGCCGACGTCGACGTTGTAGTTCGCGACCACCTTGAGCGTCGACGAGGAGATCGCGGAGACGTTCGCCGAACCGGAGTTCGTCACGAACATCTCCTTCAGGCTCGGGTTGTACGCGAGATCGTAGGGGGACGCGCCGACGGCGAGGTTGGCGACCACCTTGTTCGTCGACGAGGAGATGAGCGAGACGTTGCTCGAGCCCATGTTCGCGGTATCGATGTCCCCGTTCGTCGCGTCGTAGGCGAGGTCGTTCGGTGAGACGCCGACGCCGATCGTCGCGACGATCGCGAGGGTCGTCGAGGAGATCGCGTAGACGACGTTCGCCGCCGAGTTGGAGGCATACATCTCCCCGTTCGCCGGGTCGTAGGCGATCGACGTGATGTCGCTGTTCGGGACCGAGATGCTCGCGGCGACGTGCGTCGCGGAGCTCAGGACCTCGATGGCGTCGCCCGCCGGGTTGAACGAGCAGTTCGCCCCGTTCCACGGCTGGCTCCCGACGAAGATGTCCCCGTTCGCCCCGTCCCACGCGAGCGCGTCCGAGAGGCCGTTCTGGGTTCCCAGGTTCTGGTTCGTGACCCCGTTGGTGCTCGAGATCCACTGGACGAGGCCCGAGGAGCACCCGCCGGAGAAGACCGAGACGACCATGTCCGAGACGTTCGAGTCGTAGATGACCCCGAAGGGGGCGTACTTCGACGAGAGGTTGGTCAAGAACGCCGTCCCGCTGAGCACACTGATGTTGCTCGTCCCGTAGTTCGGGACGTAGACGTAACCGTTCGCCGGATCGTAGGCGATATGGTGGGGGATCGAACCGACGTCCGGGTTCGCGACGACCTTGTTCGTGGTGGTGTTGATGATCGAGACGTTCCCGGAGTTGTAGTTCACGACGTACAGGAGGTGATTCCCGGAGTCGTAGGCGAGGTCCAACGGGAGGCTTCCCACCCCGATGGTGGTCGGCGGGCTCGACGCCGCCGCGAACCCGGGGAGGATCGCCGCGGCGACCATGAAGGCCGTGATCGACAGGGCGACCCACTCTCCGGCGGTTCGTCGCGACCGACGCTCTGTTCGTGTCGCCATGGTTTTCTCCGTTCCGGGGACGTGACGGACCGAACGGACCGAGTCCGCCGCTCCGGCCCTCCCCTTTCCGCTGGGTCCACCCGCTCCGTCCATAAGCCACGGCGGCCGAAATTCTGGGGTTTTCTCGGACTCGTGCTATACTGAGTATCCGGATCGACCGAACGCGCCGCGCCGGTCCGACCCCCCTTTAAGCGAAGTGAGGGCTCCCCGCTCTCGTGCCGGATCCGGAGAGCGTCCCGCCCGAGGCGCCGGCCTCCGCCGGATCCATCGGCCCGGCCTCGCCCTCGATGC
Source organism: Thermoplasmata archaeon (assembly GCA_030039825.1). GTDB lineage: Archaea > Thermoplasmatota > Thermoplasmata > Lutacidiplasmatales > UBA184 > Lutacidiplasma. The sequence goes on along the minus strand of JASHUV010000165.1, from coordinate 10,818 downwards.
AAAGGAGCTCCGGGCGTCTCGCCGCGGCGATCGCGGTGATCGTGATCGCGGTCGTGGTCCTCGGACTCGGATTGGCGGGGGTCATCCCGGGCGTCCACCTTCTCGGTAGCTCCAGCCCGTCCTCCTCCCCCTCCGTCGGAAAGTACTCGGTCATGGTCGTCGAGAGCGGCCTCGCGAGCGGGACGAGCTGGTCGATCACGCTCCAGGATGCCACCCGGAGCTCGACCGCTGGCTCGATCGCCTTCACGGAGACGAACGGCACGTACACCTTCGTCGTCGGGACGGTGGCCGGCTACACCGCGTCGCCCGCCCGTGGCTCCCTGACCGTCGCCGGGAAGGCTCAGGAGCTCGAGATCGCCTTCACGGGCGTCGCGACCGGCGCCGGCCCGGGGCCGACCGCCTTCGGCGTGACGTTCAGCGAATCCGGCCTCCCGGCCTCGACGTCCTGGTCGGTCACGTTCAACGGGTCGACGACGACCGCCATGTCCTCGTCGATCTCCTTCCGCGCGCTCAACGGCTCCTACGCCTACAGCATCGGCGCCGTCGCGGGCTTCACCCCGAAGCCCCCGAGCGGGACCGCGACCGTGGACGGGGCGAACCTCAGCCTGCCGATCGAGTTCGCGGCGACCCCGGCGGAGGAGTTCACCGTGACGTTCGCGGAGGTCGGACTTCCGGCCGGTACGGCCTGGTCCGCGACCTTGGAGGGCTCGCTGAAGGGTTCGACGGGAGCGTCGATCGCGTTCACTAAGATCAACGGCACGTACCTGTACACCATCGGGGCGGTCATCGGCTACACGCCCACGCCGTCGAACGGCACCGTCCGCGTCGCCGGGGGGGCGCTCTCGATCCCCGTCACCTACTCCGCGATCGCGCCGCCCCCGTCCGGGTACTACCCGGTCGACGTCGACCAATCGGGCCTCCCCGGGAACGTCACCTGGGGGATCTCGGGTTACCTCGGTCCCGTGCCCGGGGCCTCGACGATCCCGGGCGAGTACCCGGTCTTCGGGGAGAGCTCCGACGGCCCCGGGTTCGAGTTCACGCTGCCCAACGGGACGTACTACTGGTCCGTGGCCGGCGTCTCGCTCCCGAACGGCACCTCCTACGTCCCGACGCCCGCCGAGGGCGTTCTCACCGTGGCGGGAACGTCGAGCCTCCTCTCGGTGGACTTCACGTCCTCCGCCGGCCCGTCGAGCTCCTCGACGCTCTACCCCGCGACGATCACCGAGACCGGCCTCCCCGTCGGCGCGTACTGGTTCGCCTTCGTGAACAGCTCCTTCCTCGTCGGGCTCGCCGGGCAGGCGCTGACGACGAACCTCACGAACGGCAGCTACCCCGTGGCCGCCTACGCGGGGGCCGTGAACTACTCCGCGCTGAATTCGCCCGTCCTCGTGGTCGACGGCGGCCCGGCGTCCGTCGTCGTCCACTTCGGTCTCGCCTACGAGATCGCCTTCAACGCGACAGGGCTCGCGGCGAACGTCACCTGGTTCCTGTCGATCAACGGGAGCGAGTCGTTCGAGTATGGGCCCGGCGTCGGTTACGATGTCCTCCCGAACGGGACCTACTCCTTCGCGGTGATGGCCCTCGGGTACGCCGTCAGCCCGCGCTCGGGGACGTTCACGGTCCAGGGAGGTCCGCTCACCCTCAACCTGACCTTCACGGCCCTCCCCACCTACGCGGTGAGGTTCCAGGAGACCGGTCTGCCGAACGGGACGAACTGGACGGTCTCCGTCCTCGAGGACGGGAGCCTGCTCCCGATCGCCGACGTGAACGGGGCGACCGGATCCGAGTTCCTCGACGATCTCCCGTCGGGGAACTACACCATGATCGCCGTGACGAACGTCTCCGACGGATACTGGGCCACCCCGACCGCGGGCGCGTTCACGGTGACGGACGACGGGCTGCTCCTCAACGTCACCTTCGCCGACCGGCCCGCGGACGTGCCGGTGGCGTTCATCGAGGGCGGCCTCTTCTCGGGCGGCGTGGACGCCCTCGCGAACGGGACCACGTGGTCGGTCACCCTCGGCGGGGTGACCGAGAACACGACGGGGGGCTACCTCGTCTTCCTGGTGCCGAACGGGACCTACGCCTACACGATCTCGGCGCCGATGGGCGACGGGATCCTCCCGGACTCCGGATCGATCACGGTCAATCAGAGCTACCTGACGAACTCGACGATCAACGAGGTCTTCGTCGGGTTCTTCTCGGGAGGCCCGCCCACCACCCCCCTCGCTCTCGCCTCGGGTACGGGCATCCCCCCGGGCACCCACTGGGAACGGGCCCGCGCGAACGCTGGGTCAGGGCCCTTCGCCGAGAATTTCGAACCGCTCGCGCAGTTCCTGCGCGTCACGAGCGGGGGCTGAGCGCGCTCGCTCCCCGTACGGCCAAGGACGGCGCGACACGACGACGGGCGACGCCCGTTGAACGGGGTCCGGCCCGACCGCGCGTTGCGCCGCGTTTGCGTCAAGTTGCCCACAGGGACCGGTTTGTCGGTTCCATCGAACCCGAGGGGAAACACGGCGAGATCGAACCGGTCCTCCTGGCCGATCGGCCGACGCCGGGCGCTGGCGAGCCGCGGTCATCACGCCCTAACGGCATGGCGGCGGCACGTCCCCCGCCCTCCCGGTCGGGCTCCTTCCGGCCGGAAAATCGTGTATGAGCGACGAGAGTTTATGCGCCGTCTCCCCCCATCGGGCGCCGATGGCGGGAGCGCCAACCGGCGAACATCGTGCGCTCTGGAGGGGCCGGCTCATTCGCGGAGCCTTCGTCCTTGCCGCGGTCGGCCTCGTGGTGCTCGGTGGACTCGGCGAACCCCGCCCGCTTGCGGTCCGATCGGGGTCCGCGACGCCGGCGTCGCCGGCCTCTTCCATCCTGTCCCGAGTCCCCTCGGTGAGCTCCCCGGCCTCCGCGCTCTCGGAGATTCGGGACTACCTCGCGCATGAACGGGAATCGAAGGCCGTCTCTCTGACGGTGGGGGGACCGAACGGACCGGCATCGGCCACCGGCGTCGGGTGGCTCGCCTTCGCCCCGTGGGATCGCTCGTTCTACGTGGCCGAAGAACCGTCCAGTGTCGAGGTGATCCCGGCGGGAGAGTCGTCCCCCACCGCGATCGTTCCGGTGGGGTCCGGGCCGTTCGACGTCGCGGTCGACGCGGCGACCGAGGAGGTCTTCGTTTCGAACACGGCCTCGGATAACGTGACGGTCATCAATGGATCGACCGACCGAGTGGTCGCAAACGTGGCGGTCCTCGACGACCCGATGGGCCTCGCGGTCGATGCCTCGAACCGAACGGTCTACGTGGCGGACAACAGGTCCAACGAGGTGACGGTGATCAGCGTTCCTTCGCTGACGGTGACCACGAACATCTCCGTCGGCACATCGCCGACCGGTGTCGCCTGGGACCCCGGCTCGGACCGTATTTTCGTCTCCGACTGGGGATCGAGCGAGATCTCGGTCCTCTCGGGCGCGACCGAGCGGGTGGTGGCGAACGTGGCGGTAGGCTCCGAGCCGTACGGGATCGCCGATGACAACACGACCGGCAATCTCTACGTCGCCAACGAGGGGTCGAACAACGTCAGCGTCGTGTCGGCGTCGACCGCCTCCCTCAACGCGACCGTGCCGGTCGCGGTCACCTCGTTCGCGGAGGATCTCCAGGACGTCGCGTACGACAGCGTCCACCATATGGTCTGGGTGACCGCCGGACTGACGGTGATCGTCATCGCCGCCGCCGTCGAAACGGCCACGGCGGAGGTCACGTTCGACCCCTCGGGGGTCGCCTTCGACCCCGACAACGGGAGCGTCTGCGTGACGAACAGCGCCAACGTGAGCTACGGCTGCTTCCTCTACGGCGCCTCGAACATCAAATCGGAGAGCAACGTCACCTTCTCCGAGACGGGACTGCCCGCCGGGGTGAGTTGGGCGGTCACCCTGACCGGCCGTCTGCACGACAGCGTGACCCAGATGTCCGCGGGTTCGTCGATCCGGTTCGGCGTGGACAGTGGGGCCATTTCCGGGGACGACGAGTATGGCTATGCCTTCACGATCACGGCCTCGAACGGTTACTTCCCCAGCCCGTCCAACGGGAACGCCACCTCCTACTCCGCCGGGCCGACGTCGATCCCCGTCGCGTTCTCTCCGAGTCCCCTTACGTTCCCGGTGGCGACGGTCGACGTCGGGAAGGACCCGGACTCGGTCGCCTATGACGCCGCGAACGGGTACGTCTACGTTGCGAACAACGACAGCGATAATGTTACCGTCCTGAAGGGCGCGGACGCCGTCGGCGCGGTCGACGTCGGGAGCGGCCCGGGGGCGCTGACCTACGACCCGCGGAACGGCGACATCTACGTTCCGGACGCCGGGGGGGACACCGTCAACGTCCTCAACGGAACGACGCTCATCGCGAACCTGACGGTCGGCGATCGCCCGCTCGATTCCCTTTACGATCCATCGAACGGGTTCGTCTATGTCTCGAACTTCGGTTCCGACAACGTGAGCGTTCTCAACGGGACCGCGGTCGTCACCGCGGTCCCGACCGGGGACGGCCCGATGAGCCTGACCTTCGATGCCGCGCACGGTTTCGTCGACGTCGTCGACACCGCCGACCAAACGCCCGACGTGACCGTTCTCGATGGCACAACCGTCGCGGCGACGGTCAAGATGACGGGCGACCCCTGGTCGTCGGCCTACGACGCCTCGAACGGAGACGTGTACGTCGCGGGGATCGACGGGATCGGGACGTCGACCGTCCTCCTCGTGACCGTTCTCGATGGAACGTCGGTCGCGAGCACCCTCGACGCGGCCGCGAGCACGAACGCCCAGGACTACGTGACCTACGACCCCGCCGACGGTGAGATCTACGCGAGCTCCGTTTCCTCCACGAACCTCACCGTGATCAACGGGACGGGCGTGGTCGGCGAGGTGCCCGTCAGCCTGGGGACGAGCCCGGGGGTCTACGACCCCGAGGACGAGTACCTCTACGTCCCCGAAGCGGGCGCGTTGTCGGTGGCGATCGTCTCCGGACCGTTCAACCTCGAAGGGGTCCCGGTCGGCCGTTGCCCGGATTCCGCGGTCTTTGCGGCCACGAACGGGGCGGTGTACGTGGCCAACGGCTGTTCCGACAACGTCAGCGTCCTCTCCTCTCCGATCGCCTCCTACCCGGTGACGTTCACCGAGAGCGGGCTACCGACGGGCACGGGGTGGGCGGTCTCCTTGGGATCGGCGGAAGGCCGGACCACCTCCTCGGACATCGCGTTCTGGGAGCCGAACGGGACCTACTCCTACGAGATCGGCTCGGCGATCGGCGCCCGCGCGACACCCTCCTTCGGATCGATCGAGGTGAACGGGACGGGACAGACGATCTCCATCCGGTTCAACTCCTCCGGAGGCGGACCGACCTACCTCGTGAACTTCACCGAGACCGGCCTCGCGGCGGGAACCTCCTGGGACGTCGACCTGAACGGAACGACCTCCAACTCGAGCGGGACGGAGATCGCCTTCTCGGAACCGAACGGGACCTACGCGTTCACGGTGGGCGCCCCGAGCGGGGCCACCGCCAACCCGTCGGCGGGGTCGGTGACCGTCGATGACGCGGACCGAACGATCTCGGTGACGTTCTCCGTGGGGGCGGCCCCACCGACCTACTTCGACAACTTCACCGAGTCGGGCCTGTCCTCCGGCGCCTCGTGGGGGGTCGACCTCAACGGCACCTCGCGCAATTCGACGTCCTCCACCATCGGCTTCACGGAGCGGAACGGGAGCTATGCTTTCACCGCGGCCTGCGGGGGCGGAGAGATCGCGAGCCCCGCCTCCGGTTGGACGAACGTCAGCGGGTCGAACGTCACCACCTCGGTGACCTGCCGGAACTCGACATCGGGACTCGTCCCCCTCATGTTCCGGGCCTCGGGCCTGTCCGCGGGGACGAACTGGTCGATCACGCTCACGGGCCTCGCGGCCGGCCTCACGATCGCGGCCGGCGCGACGCTCACCCGTTCCTCCGCCGGCGCGGCCACCGTTACCTTCGAGGTGTCGGACGGATCGTACGACTATCAATCCGCCGCGCGGGGCGAGCAGGCCCCGGGGGGCGCCGTGACCGTGCGCGGGACGGCCCCGGTGACGATCGTCGTGAGCTTCGCCCCGGCCGCGGGGCCTCACCCCTCCCCGATCTCCCTCCCCGCGGGGGAGGAAGGGGTCCTCGGCGGCGCTCTCGTGGCGATCGGGGCCGCCGTGGTGGCTTGGGCCGGTACCCGGGCGCGCGCCCGGGAGCGGGAGAAGGGGAAGGCGCTCGTCGAATGGTTGTCCCACCCCGATTGGGCCTCGAACCCGCCGGAGGACGTCGAGCCCCGCTCCGGCCGATGAATCGCCCCGGCCGCTCTCTCTGCCTCCGAGAGGGCGGGGGCCCCTCCCGCCACCGCGTCCCGAAGGGAGACGGGCCGTGAGCCGCTCCGAGCGGACGCTGTCCGCCGCGGCGACCGAACCCGTCGAGACCCCAGTCCCGAACCATCCGGACGCTCCCGCGGCGTGGGCAAGGGAAGCGGTGGTCCGGCCGACGACGGCGGAGCTCAGGATCTCGAAGCGGGTCCTCCTCCATATCGATTCCCAGCCCCGCCTCGCACCGGGCGAGCGCGTCGGGGTCCGCTCCTTGACCCAGGAAGGGATGGCCGAGGTCCTGGGAGCGACCCAGGGCGCTGTCTCGAACGTCCTCCGGCGCCTCGTCGACGGCGGGGCGCTCCGGGCCGAGCGTCGGCACGTGCCCGGCAAGGGCCGACGTGTGACGGTCTACGAGCTCACGGCGCGGGGTGAGCAGCTGGCTCGGGGGCTCCGCATCCCGTCCCGCTGAGAGAACTCCGGGTCGGCCGCCGGTCCGCGATCCGTCGGCCGCGAACGATCCGGCCGAACCCGCTCGGCGGGGCCCGGTCCGGGCGGAGGCGGTGGAGACGGCCGGCGATCGTCCGCCGAGGAACCGGCCGGCGCGGTCCATGATCGCTCGCCACCTCTCCGGTCGGTCCCGTTCGGCGACGCGATCGGGGCGGGCGAGCCGGGCCGGGAGCGCGAGAGAGCTCGGGACGCGGTTAGAAATACTTGGGCGGGAAGGGGCGCGAGGTAGGTTCGATGTTCTGCCCGTCCTGCGGGGCTCCCGTGACGGCGGGGGCGCAGTTCTGCAGCTACTGCGGCGCCGCCGTACCCGCGGCCGCGTCCGGGGCTCCGCTCACGGGCGGAGCCTCCGCCTCGCCGCCACCCCTGACCCCCCCGCCTCCGCCACCGCCGGCCCCTTGGTCCGGAGCCTCGCCATCTCCCAAGCCACGGCGATCCCGAACGTTCGTGATCCTGGTCGTCGTCGTCGTCGTGATCCTCGTGATCGCCGGGATCGCCGTGTACGCCTACGAGACGTCGACCCCGCCGGTCCAGGTCCAGTACATCAACATCTGGGCGCCGGACAACGTCTGCGGACTGAACACGAATCCGATCGGGTTCGGGGGGTACAATTCGTCGACCTCGGCGAGCGAGCCCCTCGAGCTCGAGATGCCGAACTTCAACACGACGTCCTGCCGGATCTCGACCCTGACGACGAACACGACGGGCTTCACTCTCTCTCAGGTCGAGGTACCGCTCACCCTCCCCGGGAACGCGACCGTCGGGTTGAACCTCACGATCCAGTCCCCGGGCTCGGCCTTCAACGGGCTCCTCAATCTCGTGCTGACCTGAGCCGGGCGGCGCCTCGGCGGCGGGCGGTCCGAGGACCTCCCTCGAGCGAGGAGGAGCGGACCGGACCCGGTTCGAGGCGCGCGATCGGCTCGGCCCTGCCTCTCATGCCGCGCGCGCGACGCGCGTTCCGACCCTCATGGAGGGAGCAACCGCGTCCCCGGTTCAGGTCGTCTCGCTCGGGCGGCGAATGAACAGGACGACCCTGTCGAGGTCGACCGTCCTTCCCTTCTCGATCGGCCAGGACCCACCGTAGAAGCAGTCCCCGTGGAGCCGGTCGGCGAACTACGAGAGCCCCTTCGCGAGGTGGCTCCGGGCCGCCGTCGATCGCCGAGTCCGTGACGAGCGCATCCACACCGGCTCGCCGTGCGTCCCCGGCGCGGGGCGCCTTGCGCGAACGCGTCCCGGTTCGGTCGCCCCCCGAGGGGGCGGAGGGCGCGCACCGGGCGTGGGCCCGCGTACGGGGGACTTTCAGCGTTCGGACGGCCGGTCCGCGAGCGACGGCACCGAACCCGCGGCGGCCCGTTCGATACCCGTCGCGCCGGTCGCGGACGACGACCGCGCGGGCCCGGTCGTCGAGACCCCATAGATGAACGTCCGTCCCCGCAGCGCCGAGAGGACGGCCGCGGCGGCCGTGAGGCCCGTGGCGACGAGGAAGGCGTGCGAGATCGCCGAGCTGAAGCCGGGTTCGATCGCCGAGGCGAAGAAGTGCGGGGCAAGGAGGGATGAGGTGGCCGAGGGGCCGAGCGCCGTCCACCCCGGCGACGCCGAGACCAGGCTGAGGAGCTGCGCCATCGGGTTCTCCCCCAGGAACGCGCCGAAGAGCGCCCCCGTCGGGTTCGAGGCGATGGCGTGGCCGAGGAGGCCCGCGTCGCCCGCCGGGACCCCGGCCGCGGCGAGCTGGCCGGGGACGGTCCCGCCGAGCCCGCTCGCGAGCCCGACGATGACGACCGTGAAGAAGATCGCGAGCGACATCTGTTGGCCGGTGTTCTGTAGCGTCGCGAGCATCCCGGACGCGGCCCCGCGGTTCTCCGCGGGGACGGAGTTCATGACGGCGGCGGCGTTCGGGGAGGCGAACATCCCCATCCCGCAGCCGTTGACGAACAGGATGATCGCCATCTGCCAGTAGGCGAAGTCGACCGGAAGGAAGGAGAGCGCGAGGAAGGCGGTGGCCCCCACCCCCATGCCCACCGTGGCGAGGAGGCGCGGCCCCTGGCGGTCGGAGAGCCATCCGGAGAGCGGGCCCGAGACGAGGAACCCCGCGATCATCGGGGTCATGAGGATCCCGGCCCAGAACGGCGTCTCGGCGAACGAGTAGCCGTGCAGGGGAAGCCAGATCCCCTGGAACCAGATCACGAGCAGGAGCATGAGGCCCCCCCGGGCGAGAGACCCCAGGAAGGAACAGCTGACCCCGGTGGCGAACGAACGGACCCGGAAGAGCTCGAGGCGGAACATCGGGTCGCGCACCCGCCGCTCGATGAGCACGAACCCGACGAGCAGGAGGCCCACGGCGAGGAGCGCGGCTCGGACCCACGGTGAGCCCCACCCGGTCGAGGCCCCGCCGTACGGGAGGAGCCCGTAGGTGATCCCAACGAGGAGGAGGGTGAGGCCGACGCCGAAGGTCAAGTTGCCGGCGAAGTCGATGCGCTGACCCGCCTTCCGGATGGAGGTCTCCTTGAGCTTCAGGTAGGCCCAGATCGTGCCCGCGACCCCGACGGGGACGCTGACGAGGAAGATGATCCGCCACGTCGGGAGGACCCACGGCCCGATGTGGAGGTCGGGGATCCCAGCGAGGATCCCGCCCGCGATCAGGCCGACGAGCGATCCGCCGATGAAGGCGATCTGGTTGACCCCCATCGCCTTCCCCCGCTCCTGGGCGGGGAACGCGTCGGTGAGGAGGGCGGCGGAGTTCGCGAAGAGGAAGGAGGCCCCGACCGCCTGGACGAGCCGGAAGATGACGAGGGCCCAGGCCCCGGTCGTCCCGCTCCACGGCTCGACGAACAGGAGGATCGAGCCGGTCGAGAAGACGGCGAAGCCGAAGTTGTACATCCGGGCGCGGCCGTAGATGTCCGAGAGACGGCCGACGGTGACGAGCAGCGTCGCCGTCACGACGCCGTACCCGAGAAGGAGCCAGATCAGGAGCGGGAAGGTCCCCGGGTCGAACGGGTTGACGCCGAGCCCCTTGAAGACCACCGGCATGGCGATCAGGAGGATCGACCCGTCGATGGAGGCGAGCAGCCCACCCAGGGTCGTGTTCGACAGGACCGTCCACTTGTACTCGACCATCGAGATCCGCGCCGTGAATCGGGCCGCCGGGTCAACCCGCGGCGTCCCGGGACTCGCCGGGCGAGCGGGCGTATAAGTTCGGCCCACCGGGCTCGCCGAGCGGGCGCTTTCGTCCGGCCGGGACCGGTCGGCCGACGACCCTATCGGATCCCGGGGGAGTCGAGCGGGCCCGCGCAGGTCACTTGGCGAGCCGTGTGCGAGGTTCGGGTCCCCCGGCAACGACCGGGCGCTCGTGCCCCGCCACCCAGACGACCGCCGGTGCGAGGACGTCGAACCGTCGGGGCAGAACGTGGAGGATGTACTCCGCGGCGTCCCGCGGGATCGCCCGGACGAGACGGAGTCCGAGCAGCAGGACCAGGAGGCCGAGCGCGGCGACCGCCACGACGAGGGTCGGTCGATACCCCCACTCGAGGAGCGGGACGGCGACGACGAGCGACATCGCGGCCGCGGCGACCCAGATCCTCGCGATCGAGCGAAGGTCCAGGTCGACGAGCCCGGTCCCCTTCAGGGCGAGGTAGAGGACGACGAGCGGCCCCCAGTACATGGCCGAGTTCCCGATCGCGGCGCCCAGGATCCCGAGGCGGGGGACGAGAAGGACGGAGAGGGTCGCGTTCGCGGTGAGGGCGGCCGCGGCCGAACCGAGCAGGATGTTGGGACGCCGGATCCCGGACGCGAGGCTTCCGAGGACCGTCCCGGGAACCGCGATCGCCGAGAGCGCGACGAGGACCGCCAACGGGACGCCGTCCTGGACGAACGCGGCGCCGACGAGCATGCGGAGAAGGAACGGTCCCAAGGCGGCGATGGCGACCGCGAACGGCACGTAGACGAGGACCGCGA
>JASHUV010000010.1 GCA_030039825.1 Thermoplasmata archaeon | reverse complement strand
CTTGGCCGCGCGGCCGGCCGGACGCGTCGCGACGCGCGAAATCCGGCGCCGCGACGGCGCCGGACCGCCCCCTCACGGGCGCCGCGGGCGCGCGCGCGTCAGGGGTCCCGCCAGCGGGCCTTGACGGCCGCGATGGCGAGCAGCGCGACGGTGAAGGCGACGAGGACGCCCCAGTCGGTGAGCCGGGCGACGAGGCTCAACGACTCGAGGCCGAAGGCGTTCCGCATCAGGTCGGCGGCGTAGGTCGTCGGCGAGAGGTAGGCGAACGGCCGGAGGGAGGCGGGGAGAGCGGAGACCGGGTAGTAGACCGGGGGGATGACCGAGAGGATCAGGGAGACGAGCGTCGAGAAGACGAACGTCTCCCGCACGTCGGCGAAGTAGGTCGCGAGCGTGAAGCCGAGCCCGCTCGCGAACGCCCAAACGAGGAGGAGCACCGGGACGACCGTCAGGACGGTGAGGACGGTGACGGTCGTGTTGAGGGCCCAGAGGAGGACGAAGATCGCCACGCCCGGGAGGGAGTAGCAGAGCTCGGAGAGCGCGATGCCGGCGACGTAGACGGGCGCCTCGACGGGCGAGGCGACGATCAGATCCTGCAGCTTCAGGTCCTGGCGGTAATGGGCCATGTCCGACTGCAGGCTCGTGCCGATGGAGACCATCGTCAGGACGAGCCCGCCGGCGATCCCGTAGAGCGTGTCGCGCCCGCCGGAGGCGACGGCGATGAAGAAGAGGAAGGAGAGCGGCGAGGCGATGACGCCGAGCAGGTAGAGCGGCTGGGTCCTCATCGGGACGATGCCGTTCATGTAGGCGAGCGTTCCGAGGGAGCGCAGCCGGTGGCGCGTCGCCGTCATGGGCCGCTCCCCTCGCCGTCCTCGGGCGCGTCGACGTCGATGGGGCGGCCGACGATCTGAAGGAAGATGTCCTCGAGGCTCACGGGGCCCAGCGCGACGCGCGCGCCCCTCGCGAGCGCGAGGCTCGCGAGCTCGCGGGCCGAGGCCTCCCGGGCGAAGACGAGGAACCCCGGATCGACGACCGAGACCTCGCCGTACGGCGCGAGCTCCTCGCGCGTGAAGCCCCCCTGGAGGGCGACCCGGTAGGGGTAGCGCACCCTGTCCCGGATCTCGCTCGGCGAGCCCTCGACCTTCACGTGCCCGCCCTCGAGGAGGGCGACGCGGTCGGAGAGCGCCTCGGCCTCGTCGAGGTAGTGGGTCGTGAGGAGCACCGTGCGCTTGGCGCGCCGGGCCTTGCGGATCGCGGCCCACACCTCGCGGCGGGCGACCGGGTCGAGGCCGGTCGTCGGCTCGTCGAGGAAGATGACCTCGGCCTCCGAGGCGAGGACCATCGCCACCATCGCGCGCCGTCGCATCCCCCCGGAGAGCGTGCTGACGAGCCGGTGGCGGATCGGGGTGAGGCTCAGCTCCTCGAGGACGGCGTCGGTCCTCGCCCGGGCGTCCGAGCGCTCGAGCCCGCGCAGCCTCAGGTAGAGGAAGACGAGCTCGTCGACGTTGAGGAAGTAGAGCGGCCGCGACTCCTGGGGGACCGCGGCGATCCGGAGGCGGACCTCCCCCGGGTCGCGCACGACGTCGTGGCCGAGGACCTCGAGCGTCCCGGCGGTCGGGCGCAACTGCGTCGCGGCGATCCGGACGAACGTCGTCTTACCGGCGCCGTTCCGGCCGATGAGCCCGTAGACGCTCCCGGCCGGGATCGTCAGATCGACGCCGTCGAGCGCCGCCACCGACGCGCGGCCGTGCTCGTAGCGCTTCGAGATCCCCCGGGCCCGGAGGGCCGGCGGGGCCCCGGACGGGCCCGAGGGGAGGGCGGCCACGGCGTCGTCCGGCTCCCTCAGGAGATGACCTCAGCGAGGCGGCCGGTCTCCCGGGCCGTCCTGAGCTCGAGCGCGATCCGACGCCCCATCGAGAGCTGGGGACGGAGGAGGTCGGAGTACGCCGAACCCCCGACGAACAGGTTCGTCCCGGCGACGATGCGCGTGGAGATCTCGAAGACCTTGAAGTCGAGCTCCTCGGTCATGATCCCCTCGACGCAGAACGGACCGACCATCCCGCCGAAGAGCTCGATCGACCGGCTCACGATGCGCGCCCCGACGTCGAAGACCTGCGGGAGGAGGGACTCGCGCAGGACGACCGGGACGTTCCCGGTCACCACGAACGTCGGGCGGATCCCGGCGCGCAGGAGCTCCTCCTGCGCCCCGAGCTTGTAGAGCTCGTCGATGTTCGCTTCGTCGCGGCGGTCCATCCCGAGCAGCTCGAGCGAGCCGTGCCCGACGCGGTAGCCGTCCTGGGAGATCGGCGAGTAGAAGAAGTGGACGTAGTAGCGCGTCCCGAGGACGTACTCCTGGATGACGTGGGGGCCCGTCGGCCGGAAGCCCGTGAGCGCGTCGCGGTTCTTCGCGAGGAAGAACCCCTTCCCGCCCTTCGCCCCGTAGTACTTCACGATCACCGGACCCTCGACGTCCTCCGGCGCCGCGAAGCGCTTCGGCATCCGGACGCCGGCCGACTCGAGCCAGACCCGCTCCTTCTCCCGGTCCGACTCCCAGCCGATCACGGCGCGGTTGCCGAAGACCGGGACCGGGAGGGCCTGGAACTTCTCCGGCCCGAGGTACTCGACGAAGGAGCCGTGCGGGACGAGGACGGCGTTCTCCCGGTTCAGCTCGTCGGCGAGCCCCGCGATCTCCCGGTACTCCTGGACCGGCAGGAAGCGGTCCGGGCGGCCGAGCGGGAACGCCTCGTAGAAGCGCGGGGGCGGTCCCCGGCAGATGCCGACCGAGCGGAATCCCTCCGTCCGGGCGCCGTGGAAGATCTGCAGCGAGGAGTGCGAGCAGAGCGTGGCGACGGTCGGGGGGCGGTCGGCGAGCGGGCCGAACCGGTCGGGGCCGGAAAGCGCGATTCCCATACCGCGCGACATGAGGTCGGGGATTTGGGGTTTGCGAGCCGCCGGAGAGGGTCCGGGCGGCGCGCGCGTCTACGGTCGGCCCGTCGACGGCTCGATCTCCCAGTACCACCGGAGGCGGCGGCCGCCGGCGCCGGTCAACCGGGCCCGGACCTCGCGCGGAACGGTCGGGTCCTTCAGGAGCCGGCCGATCGCCGTCGGGTCGGAGGTGTCGACGCGGCCGCTCAGCCGGTTCTCCTCGAGCAGCGGCCGGAGCCACTCCGACGGCAGCTCCCAGGACGGCTCGGCGTGGCGGACGGCGAGCTCCTCGCTCCCCGGGATCCGGTGCACGCCGAGCCGGTCGGCGGCGGCGTGCAGCTCCTCGGCCGTGCGCCGTAGCTCGACGTCGAGGTTCCTCTCCTCCCGCCGGAGCCGGGCGAACCGGTCGACGAGGGCGGCGAGGTCCGCCCGCTCGCTCTCCGGGACGACCCGGAACTCGGGGCAGAGCCCCTGGAACTCGCAGCGGGCGCAGTGCCGCCCGGGGGTCGGCTCGTAGGAGCGCGACCGGATGCCGTCCCGCGCCGTCCCGAGGCGGTCGTAGAGGCCGGCGAGCTCCTCCTCCCCCCGAGGCGGGACCGAGAGCGGCCGCATCGCGCGGAGGTGGAAGAGCGTCAGCGCCTCGACGGGCTCCTCGAAGTTCTTTTCGACGAGGACCTGGTAGAGGGCGAGCTGATCGGAGCCGCGCGCGTCGTCCTCCGACAGGCCCTTGCTCGTCTTGTAATCGAGGATCTCGAGCCCTCCGGACGGCCGCCGGTCGATCCGGTCGATGTAGCCGTGGACGCGGACCCCGTCCCAGGTCGCCTCCAGGTGCTCCTCGACGGCGATCGGCCGCGGGGGCTCCGCGGCGAGCGCCGCCCAGAACGCCTCGAGGATCTCCTCCCCGAGGCGGCGATAGCGCTCCTCCTCCTCGGCGGAGGCGTACCCCTCCGAGACCCACGCCGTGCGGTACGCCGCGAGGAGCTCCTCCCGGGTCATGAGGGGGGTCCCGGCCCCGCCGCCGGACGACGGGAAACGATCGAGCGTGGTCTGCCCGCCGGCGGCCCGCCGTCCGGCGGGACGGGCGGCGGTCACGAGGGGCCGGAGGAGCTGCTCGAGGACGTCGTGGACCGTCCGTCCGAAGGAGAAGTACCCCTTGGGCGCCTCCTTGAGGCCGTCGACGTACAGGAACTTCCACCGGAGCGGGCACTCGAGGTAGGCGCGGACGGAGGAATAGCTCAGGGGGGCGTCGCCGCCGACCACGGGTCCACACGCGGGGGCGGGAAGATAGCGTTGGCCCGCGCGGCCCGGCGCGGGCGCCCGGGATGGTGGCCGGCCCCCGCGTTGCGACCGCCGGTGTCCCGGCCGGATCGAACGCGTCTCGACCGGCCCGGGGCGTCGCGTCATCGGTCCCGCCGGGCGGGCGGAACCCCCCCGCCCCGAACTGAAAATCGGCCGTTCCGCCCCCCATCATGCGCATGCCGACCCATCACGATAGGTTTTTGACGCGGAACAGTTGCCCTCCTTCGTGCCGGCCTCCGACTTCCAAGGTCGACTCGACCGGACCCTCAAGGCGCGGGATTCCCTCCTGTGCGTCGGGCTCGACCCCGACCCGGCCCTCCTGCCGGCGTCCGTGGGGGGGACCTCCCCGACGGCGCGCTTGACGCGCTTCCTCGATGGGATCGTGAAGGCGACGTCGCCCCACGCGGCGGCATACAAATGCCAGCTCGGCTCCTACCTCGCCTTCGGATCGGTCGGCCTCGCCCAGCTCGAGCGGCTGACGGCGAGCCTCGGCCCGGGCGTCATCAAGATCCTCGACCTCAAGGCGAACGACATCCCGAACACGATGCGGCTCGTCCGGGACGGCGCGTTCGGCGCCCTCGGCTTCGACGCCGTGACCGTGACGCCCTGGCTCGGCTGGGAGACGCTCGAACCGTTCGCCGAGGACCCCGAGCACGGGATCTTCGTGGTGGCCCACTCGACGAACGCCGGTGCGCCCGACTTCCAGGAGATCCCCACGCCGAGGGGGCCGCTCTGGCTCGCCGTCGTGGCCGAGGTGGGCCGGATGGCCCGGGCCCACGGGAACGCCGGGGTCGTCGTCGGCGCGACGTACTCCGAGCTCCTCCGGACGAGCCGCAAGCGCCTCGGCGACGGCGTCCCGATCCTGATCCCGGGGGTCGGGGTGCAGGGCGGGCGCCTCTCCACCTCCGTCCGCGAGGGGGTCGACGCGAACGGCCGCGCGCTGCTCGTCAACTCCTCCCGATCGATCCTCTTCGCGAGCGCCGGCGCGGACTGGGCCGAGGCCGCCGGCCGAGAGGCCCAGCACCTGAAGGAGCAGATCAACCAGCTCCGCTCAGGCTTCCGTAGACCCTGAGCAGCGCGTCCACGACCGTCGCCGCCCCGTAACGGCTCTCCGCGCGACGTCGACCGGCCCCCCCCATCCGGAGCCGGCGGGCCGGATCGCCGAGGAGCTCGTCGACCCGATCGGCGAGGTCGGAGGAGAGGAGCGGTTCGGTGAGGAGCCCCTCGACGCCGGGCGTGATGAGCTCCCGGACCCCGGGCATGTCGGCGACGATGACGGGGAGCCCGCAGGCCATCGCCTCGGCGACGGCGAGACCGAAGCCCTCGAGGCGGTTCTGGCTCGGGAAGACGAAGAGGTCGGCCGCCCTTAGGTAGCTCGGCAGCTCCTCGTCGGAGACGTTGGGACAGAAGCGGACCCTCGGGGCGACGCCGAGGCGCCGCGCGAGCGCCGTCAGCGGATCGAGGCCGGGACCCCGGCCCACGACGACGAGCGCGACGTCGGGCGGGAGGCGCAGAAGGGCCCGCACGATCGTGTCGACGCCCTTGTGGGGGACGAGCCGGCCCGCGAAGAGGAGGACGCGCGACCCCTCGAGACCGAGGCTCGCCCGGACCGCCCCGCCCGGGATGTCGGGCCGGAAGCGCTGGAGGTCGACCGCGGAGGGGATGATCTCCACCCGGCGGCCCCGCAGGGGACCGGAGGTCGCCACGTAGCTCTCGGTGTGCGCGATGAGCGCCTGGGCCCGGTCGAGCGTCCCCGGAAGCAAGAGGCTCTCGTAGATCGCGGTGAGGAGACGCCCGGCCGGCCCGGGCCGGAAGAGGTCGCAGTGGTAGGTGAGGCAGACCGGCGTCGACCGGCCCCGGAGGCCGCGCGTCGCGAAGTACGCCGTCAGGGGCGGGGGGTAGTGGAGGTGGACGATGTCGGCGGGGAGCCCCCGGATCGCCTTGCGGGTGCCGGTGTTGATGGGGGTGTCGAGGACGACGCCGCGCGTCCGGCTGCGGAGGATCCGGTACCCGTCCCGCGACTCCTCGGCGGGGAGGGCGGGGTCGTAGCGGGAGGTCAGAACGGTCAGGTCGTGGCCGCGCCGGACGAGCTCCTCGGTGAGGCGCCGGACGTGGGCCTCGACCCCGCCGGCGTGGGGGAGGTAGAAGGGGCTGACCTGGACGATCCTCACGGTCCGGCGGGACCGCCCCGCCTCCCCCGCCTAGGCGCGCCCGACGGCACGGTTCGGCTCGGGTCGTGACTCGCGGGTCTGAAGGAGCTCGCTCGGGGCGAGCGTCGAGAGCTCGACGCCCCGCATCGGCTCCCCGAGGCCCTCGGAGATGCGGGCGAGGAGCGAGGGGTCCTCCGGGTGGGTCGACGCCTCCACGATCGCGCGCGCGACGCGCATCGGCCGCTCGGCCTTGAAGATCCCGCTGCCGACGAAGACCCCGTCGACGCCGAGGATCCGGCAGAGGGCGGCGTCGGCGGGGGTGGCGATCCCGCCCGCCGCGAAGTTCACGACCGGCAGCCGGCCGAGCCGCTTGGTCTCGAGGGCGAGCGCCTCCGGGACGCCCTGCTCCTTCGCCCAGGCGTGGAGGGACTTCGGGGGCATCTCCGCGAGGGCGGCGACCCCGTCGTTGACCTGGCGGATGTGCCGGACGGCCTCGACGACGTTCCCCGTCCCGGCCTCCCCCTTCGTCCGGATCATCGCGGCGCCCTCCTCGATCCGGCGGAGCGCCTCGCCGAGGTCCCGGGCGCCGCAGACGAACGGGACGCCGAAGCCGGCCTTCGCCACGTGCCGGAACGGATCGGCCGGCGTCAGCACCTCGCTCTCGTCGATCATGTCGACGCCGAGGGCTTCGAGGATCCGGGCCTCGGCGATGTGCCCGATCCGGCACTTCGCCATCACGGGGATCGAGACGTGCTCCTGGATCTCCCGGATCTTCCGGGGGTCGGCCATGCGGGCGACGCCGCCCATCGCGCGGATGTCCGCCGGGACCCGCTCGAGCGCCATGACGGCGACGGCCCCGGCCTCCTCGGCGATCTGGGCCTGCTCGGCGGTGGTGACGTCCATGATGACGCCCCCCTGCTGCATCCGGGCGAAGCCCCGCTTGACGAGATCGGTGCCGAAGCGGAGCTCGGCGGTCGGCTCGACCATCGTCGGTGGGAGGGGGGCTCCGGCTTAAATCGCCACCGCCGCG
Source organism: Thermoplasmata archaeon (assembly GCA_030039825.1). Taxonomy (GTDB): domain Archaea; phylum Thermoplasmatota; class Thermoplasmata; order Lutacidiplasmatales; family UBA184; genus Lutacidiplasma. The sequence goes on along the minus strand of JASHUV010000010.1, from coordinate 2,138 downwards.
CCGGCGACGGCGTCCGGCGCGACCGTCGACGCTATAGCCTCGCCCGAGGTCGCGCGCTCGCTGGGGGAGCTAATGCACCGGCTGAGAGGGCAGGACCTCGGTCCTGCCGACCCCATGAACCTGATCGGGGTAATCCCCGCGAAGGGAACGCCATGGGTCGGCTGAGAGCTCCCCCCGGGCACCGGGGGAGGGGATGGCCGTAGGCCCGGCGTCGGCCGGCCCGGCGCGTCCGCCGCGCCGCGGGTTCCGCCCGGGCCGCCTCGGGCGGGTCCTCGCGCTCGCGGGCGTCGCGCTCCTCGTCGTCCTCGCGGCGATCGGGCTCAACGCCTACCTAACGAACGAGGAGGCGACGCTCACGATCGTCACCTACGAGAGCCTGTTCGGCGGGTGCGGTTCCGCCAACCTGACCGCCATCGTCGACGGGTTCGAATCGGCCCACCACGTCCACGTGAACCTCGACTGCTATTCCGGGACGCTCTCGAGCCTCCTCATCGACGAGAAGGGCTCCGTCGGCATCGACCTCGTCATCGGGCTCGACGAGATCACCGCGCCCCAGGCCGATGCGGCCGGGGTCCTGCTCCCGTACACGCCCCCCGAGGTCGCCGACGAGCCGGCCGCGCTGCAGGCGGAGATCGCCCCGGACCACTCGGTGACGCCGTACGAGTACGGCTACCTCGGCATCGACTACACCCCGTCGTTCGACTCGGTGACGAGCGGGGCCGTCCGGAACTTCTCCCTCGAGGAGGTCGCCGCGAACGCGACGTGGGCCCGGGCCCTCATGATCGAGGATCCGGAGACCGACATCACGGGCGAGGAGTTCCTGCTCGCGGAGATCGCCTACAGCCAGTCCGTCCTCCATGAGAACTGGACCGACTTCTGGCGGGCCGCCGACCCCTCGCTGCGCGTGAGCGACTCCTGGTCGGACGCGTACGACGCGTTCACGACGGGCCCGAACGCCCCGCCGATGCTCGTGAGCTACAGCACCGACCCGGCCGCCGCGCTCACGGGCTCGGGGCCGCCGAGCTTCAATGCGACGCTCTTCCACGGCAACGGGACGACGTTTGCCTGGCGGACGGTCTACGGGATCGGCATCGTCCGCGGCACGCCCCACCTCGCGCTCGCCGAGGCGTTCGAGGACGATTTCCTCGAGGGCCCCGTCCAATCGGAGATCCCGACGAACGAGTGGGTGTACCCCGCGAACGACACGGTCGCGCTCCCGTCGAGCTTCGGCTGGGCCGCGGACCCGACCGGCGCCGTCGACCTGAACGGCGCGATCCCCCCGTCGGAGATCGTCGCCGGACTGCCGGGCTGGCTCTCGGAGTGGCAGACCCTCTACGACGCGTTCGGGCCGTGAGGCGCGGCGAGGGTGATCCCTTCTGGATCGCCCCGGTCCTCCTCTTCGTCGTCGCCGTCACGGTCCTACCGGTCGCGCTCCTCTTCCTGCGCGGGCTCGCCGACGGCGGTGGGGTCGCGGGTCTCGCCGGCGTCCTCTCCGATCCGCTCGACCGGCTCGCGCTCGCGAACTCGCTCTCGCAAGGGGGCCTGAGCGCCGCCGCCTCCCTCCTCGTCGGCTACCCCGTGGGGGTCTTCCTCGGGCGAACGAGCTTCCCGGGCCGCTCCGCCCTCCTCGCGCTCCTCCTCGTCCCGTTCCTCCTGCCGACCGTGGCGGTCGTCGACGGGGTCGTCGCGTGGTTCGGCCCGGGCGGGTACGCGTCCGCTGCGTGGCCCGCGCTCGCCGTCCTCGGGGGCGGGCTCGGCGGCATCGTCGCGATCAACACCGCGTTCAACGCGCCGATCGTGGCGCTGTTCACCCTCGTCGGGCTCGAGAGCGCGCCGGTCGAGCTCGAGGAGACCGTGGCGACGCTCGGCGGCGGGCCGGGGGAGGTCTACCGGACCGTGTGGGCGCGGCCCTCCCTCATCGGGGCGGCCGCCGGGGCCCTCCTGACCTTCCTCTTCTCGGCGCTCGCGTTCGCCGGCCCCCTCCTGATCGGCGGCGCTCGGCAGTACACCGTCGAGGTCGAGGTCTACGTCCTCGCCCAGAGCCTCGCCGAGACGACCGCGGCGAGCGAGCTCGCCCTCGTCGGGGTCCTCCTCCTCGCCCTCCCCACGGTCGCCTACCTCCTCCTCGGACGGGCCCT
>JASHUV010000164.1 GCA_030039825.1 Thermoplasmata archaeon | reverse complement strand
GGCCCGCCGAAGGAGCTCCGGCCGGCGTCGTGAACGCGCCGGGCCGAAGGAGCGCCGCGCCCGCCGCGGCGCCGGGGGCCGCCGCCCGCGAACCGATCGACCTCGCGATCGTCGTGCCCGTCCTCAACGAACGCGAGAACCTGCCCCTCCTCGTCGAGCGGCTCGGCGCCGTGGCCGCCGGCCTCGGCCGGTTCGAGGTCGATATCGTGGACGACGGCAGCACCGACGGGACCCGGGAGTACCTGGCCGGCCTCGCGTCGGCCCCGCGGCCCTTCGACCTCACGGTCCGGTCCCGGGACCGGTCGCGGGGCGTGATGGACGCCATCCTCGCCGGGGCGCACGGGACCCAGCGACGGTTCGTCCTCTTCATGGACGCCGACCTCCAGCACCCTCCCGAACTGATCCCGGCGATGTGGGCGGCCGTCTCCGGCGGGGAGGCGGAGATCGCCGTCGGATCCCGGCACGCGCCGGGCGGCTCTGCCTCCCGGCTCGCCTGGCGGGGGATCCTGAGCCGCGGGGCGATCGCGCTGGCCCATCTCCTCCTGCCCGTCACCCGCGAGCTCGCCGACCCGGTGTCGGGCTATTTCCTCGCCCCCCGCGAGCTCGTCGCCGACCTGAGGCCGCTCCCGGGCCGCTGCAAGCTCCTCCTCTACACCCTCGCGATGAGCGGTCCGGTCCGTGTCCGCGAGATCCCCTACCGGTTCGAGGAGCGGGCGGTGGGTTCGTCGAAGATCGTGGGCCAGGGCTCGTCGTACCTGACCCGCTACGTCGTCGAGGTCCTCACCTACGCCAAGATCCGCCCGCGCAACCGCCCCGAGTTCCGGAGGCGCGCCGCCCCGCTCGGCGCTCCGGCGTAGGCGCGGGCGCCCGTCCGGGTTCCGAGAGCGTCACGGGGCTCACCCAGGCCGAGAGGAGGACCGGTGCGCCGGGGACCGTCACGAGGAGGATCGCCGGGCCGAGGTCCGGCGCGGTGCGGAGCGTGACGGTCAGGTGCGCGCCGGCGGCGACCGTGGCCGAGGCGTCGACCGGCGCGCCCGACCCGGGAACGAGCCCGGTGAGCGCGAGGATCTCGAGGTCGGAGGCGAGGGTCGGGTCCGCGGCCGGGACGAACTGTTGCGGGCGGGTCGCCGCCGCGAAGGAGCCGCCGAAGTAATCGATCCGTCCGCCGCCGAGCGGGACGGTCACGAGCGAGGCCCGCGGTGCGGCACCGTCCGGGCCGGCCGGCGTCTCCCAGCCGAGCACGGTCCCGCCGTGCTCGGCGACCTCGGAGACGTTCGCCCCGCTCGGCGTCCCGTTGTAGCCGATCCCGAGCGCACTGCCGAGCGGCGTCGGATGGGTCGCGAGGAGGTAGGGGCTCGGCGTGGGGTCGGCGAGCGGGTAGCCGAGGAGCTCGATCTGCCCGAGCCAGTAGAGCGACGACCAGTGGAACGGCGCCCCGTCGATCCCGCCCGCCCCTTCGGCCCACCCGAGCGGGCCGCCCGCCCAGATGAGCGTCCCCCCGCCCGCGATCCAGTCGTGGAGCGCGGAGGAGGTGTTCGAGAGGGCGTCGACGGGGAGGACGCCGCCGAGGACGACGAGCGTGGCCGGGCTCCCCGAGGCGAGGAGGGCATCGAGCTCGGCCGCGTCGACGAACTGGGCCGACGGGGCGCCGGGGACCGCCGCCAGGGCGAGGATGAGGCGCTCGCCGATCTGGTGGATCTCCGTGAACGTCGCGAACGGTCCCGGGAACGCGGCGTCGTCGAAGACCTCGATCGGCCCCGGCGAGTCGGTGCGTCCGGGAAGGAGGGCCAGGTGGGCCTCGACGGCCTCGGCGCCGCCGGTCAGGCCGACCACCACCGAGCCCCCGTTCGGGGAGGAGGAGACCGGACCGAGCGACGCGGCGAGCGGCGGGGGGAGCGTCGTCACCGTGATCGACCCGGCCGTCGCGGCGAGGAGGAGGGTCGTCCCGACCAGGAGGCCCGAGACGGCGGCCCCGCGTCCGGCACGGGAGGTCGCGTCCGAGCGAACGGCCGGTCGACCGGGAGCGGCGTCCGGCGGGCGAACGCGCGCGGCGGCCCGTCGGAGGGCGGCCCGCCACCCGGGGACCGGCCGTAGCTCCCTCTCGAGCCAGACCGCGAAGAGGAGCCAGGTCGCGAGCACGGCGGCCCCGCCCGCGGCGCCGAAGAGCACCCAGAGGGGACCCTGGGAAAGGAGCCCGCCTTTCGTGGCGTAGTCGACCGTCGCGGTGGACACCGTGCCGACGGCCGACGGCCCGAGCAGGAGGGCGAGCGGATAGAAGAACGCGAGCGGGCCGCCGAGGGTGAGGTACTGCAGCCACGTGAGGCTCGTGACCGCCGCGAAGAGGCCCCGACCCGCCCGCTTGAGCGCGGGGAGGGCGAGGAGGAGGGGCGGGAGGAGCCCGACGACGTTCTCCGCCTGGGCCGAGAGGAGCGCGAGGAGGCTCCCGGCGACGACGCCGAGCGTGAGGACCGAGAGCGTCGCGACCGATCGGGGATCCGCCGGGTCGACGTCGGCGGGGCGGCGCCACACGTAGGCGATCCCGCCGAGGATCGCGAGGACGAGCGACGCCTCGTAGGCGTCGGCGAGGAGATGGCCGAGCCCGGCGGGCCAGCTCCTCGTCAGCGGCGAGAGCTGCGGGTTGAACAGGATGAGGACGGTGAGCCCGCCGTAGTTGTTGTTCCCGGCCTGGTGGGCGAGGACGACGGCGAGGCCGGAGAGGTAGGGCAGGAACGGGACGGCGCTCAGGAGGAGGCCGGCGCTCAGGCCGAGGGCGACCCGACGGACCGGGGCCGTCCCGTGGGTCCGCCAGAGAACGGCCGCGGCGAGCGGCAGGAGGGCGAGCGGGTAGAGCTTGGCGAACCCCCCGAGCCCGAGGGCGATCCCGGCCCCGACGGAGGAGCCGGCGCGCATCGCCCAGAGGAAGCCGACGACGGCGAGCGCGGCGAGGACATCGACCTCGCCGTGGACCGAGGAGGCCCAGATCACGACCGGATTGAGGAACCACGCCGCCGCGCCGGCGGTCGCCCAACGACCCTCTCCGACCGCGCGGAGGAGGCGGTAGACGAGGAGGGCGACGGCGCCGTCGGCGAGGATGAGCGGAAGCTTGAGGGCGAGGAGCGCCGCCGGGGTCGGTAGGTACGGGTAGATGACGCCCGTGCTCTCCGCGGGGCCGAGGAGGGCCGGATAGAACTGGACGAAGTGCTCCACCGGGACGACGAGCGAGAGCACGGCGAGCCCGGGGGCCTCCGACAGCGGCCCGAGCGGCGGGTTGAACAGGGTGTTCGCGAAGTACGGGTCGCCGCGCTCGAGGAGGCTCATCCCGCTCCAGGTGAAGTAGGTCGTGTCGCCGGCCCAGGCGGTCAGGGGCGCGAGGAGGAAGCGGATCGCGAATCCGGCGAGCAGGACGTAGCGGAGCCGCCGATGCTCCGGGCCCACGACGAGGTCGGTGAGGAGCCGGCGGGCCCGTCGGGCCGACACCCGGGCGCCCCGCGACCACCGCTCTCCCGGGCCCGCCACCGGGGCGCCCCCGTCGGTCATCCGGTCGCTCCCGCCCATCCCCTCCGGCGGGCCGACGCGTCGAGGAGCTCCCCGACCGGGGCGAGCAAGCGGGGCATCAGCCGGTCCCAGGAGAACTCGGGGGCCGCGTCCCGGGCGGCGGCCGCGAGGGCGCGCCGGCGCTCCGGGTCGCGCCACAGCCGCTCGAGCGCGGCGGCGAGCTCCTCCGGACGGCCCTCGCCGAACCGCTCGGCGAAGCCGTACCCGGCGAGGAGGTCGGCGGCCGGCAGCGCCGAGGAGAGCACGACCGGGCATCCGAGGGTCGCCGCCTCGACCGCCACGATCCCGAACCCCTCCGTGGGCCCCGAGGCCGGCAGGACGAGCGCCCAGGCCGACGCGTAGGCGTCCGAGAGCGCGTCGTCCGAGAGCGCGCCGGCGAACGTCACGTGCTCCGCGACGCCCCGCGCCCGCACCCGCGCCTCGTAGGCGGGGCGCGAGGGGCCGTCCCCGACCACCCGGAGATCGACCGGGCGGCCCGCCGCCGAGAGCTCCGCCACGGCATCGATGAGCCGGTCCAGGCGTTTGTAGGCGTGGGGGGCGTCGAGGACCCCCACGAAGAGGAACGGGTGCTCGGGTCCGGGGGAGTCCGGCGCCGGAGGGACACGCCGGACGCCGAGCGCCCCGCCGAGGAGGGCGGGGCCGAGCGGGACGGAGCGGATCCGGTCGGGTCGGATCGACCGCGCCTCGAGGCGACGGGCGTAGACGTCGGTCGAGACGAGGACGAGCGCCGCGCCGCGGAGCAGCCGGTCCTCCCAGGCCTGGTAGCGTCGGTCGAGCCACCGGATCCCCCGGACGTCGGCATGGTAGGTGGCGACCCACGGGATCCGATGGGAGAGCGCGTAGAGGGCACCGACGTCGGCGGTCGGCGACGGGTGGTTCCCCCAGAGGAGGTCGGGAGCGAACCCGTCGAGGGCCCGAAAGAGGCGTCCGGGCGCGGCGAGCTTCTCCTCCCGCAGCGAGACCGACCGCAGGTAGCGCACCGCCCCGTCGGGCAGGCCGGGGACGGAGGAAGGGGGCGCGCCGGCGAGGTTGAGGTCGGAGGTGAAGACCCCCACGTCGGCCCGGCCGACGAGCGCGCGCGCCGTCAGAAGGTGATAGAGCTCCGATCCCCCGACCGCCGGGGCGAATCCCTGGGTGACGATCGCGACCCGGGGGCGGCGCGAGGCTCCCGTCCCGGTCGTCGCGCTCACCTTCGGGCCCACCGTGGCCCCCCTTCGCCCCCTCTTAGCGCACCGGAGCCCCCCTTCCGGGGAGCGTCGGCCGGCTCAGACCCCGCCGGCGGCGAGGAGGAGGGGGGCGCGGTGCGGGGAGGGGTGGTCCGGTCGCGCGGCGGCGTACCGGCAGAGACCGAGGGCGTTCGGCTCACATCCGGAGCAGTGGCGCTCGCTCGGGGCCGGGGCGCGGGTGCGGTCCGCGCGGATCTGGCCGAGCGCGACCCTGAGCCACCTCTCCTCCGCGTCGCCGTACGGCACCTCGACCCAGCCCTCGTGGGCGCCGTCGCCCGCGACGTCGCCGTAGAGGATGACGCCGTGCGTGGGCCGGACCCCGAGGGCCTGGTGGGTGAGCCGGCACTCGGCGATCGCCTGGAGGACATCGAACGACCGGCCGTGGGCCTCGTGGAGGCCGAGGAAGAGGTGGGTCGACTTGTACTCGATCGGGTAGACCGAGCCGTCGGCCCTCCGGACGATGAGGTCCGGGCGGCCGCTGAAGCCGAGCTCCGCGTCGTGGAGCGTCGGCTCACCGCCGTGGAAGGCGGGGTCGATCCGTACGCGCTCCGGCGGGAAGAGCACCGGGAGGCCGTCCTCGCGCTCGTCGAGGTAGATGAGCGTGTCCGACGGGGCGAGGTCGAGGCGGCCCTCGATCGCCCGGGCCCGCGACGTCGGGGGATCGAAGAGCGGCGAGCGGTGGAGCGGGACGACCTCCGTCGGGGTCATCGGGATCCGGGCCGGCGCGCCGTGAGGGCCGGGTCGAGCGTGCTGGAGCTCCATCTCGTACGGGCATCGGTAGTACGTGACGAGGTCGTGGGGGGTCAGGTGCTCGAGCGCCGGGACGGGGGTCAGGGCCTGCATGGCCCTCGGTCGCCGGGTTCGGGGTATGAACCTACCTGTCCACGCGCTCCGCGGCGAACGTCGGGGGCGCGGCGATCGGGACCCGGCGGGCCCCACGGGCGATCTCCCGGGCGACCACGACGGCGCCGGCCGGGTCGGCCGACCAGCCGACCCGCGCGCCCGAGGCGGGGCTTCCGACGAACGCGCGGGCCGCCACGAGCCGTCGCGCGCCCCACATCGTCGTGGCGGGGGGCTCGATCAGGTAGTCGCGGAGCACCTCGGCGATCCGTCGCACCCCCTCCACGTCGGTCAGGATCTCGATCGACCCGACGGGTCGATCGCCCCCGGTCGGCCGTTCCGCGAGCTCGCCCGTGATCCCCCACGTCGGGAGGGGCCCCGCCGGGTCCGACGCGAACCGGTCGAGGACCTCCTCGAGGGCCGGACCGATCGCCGGCGGGGCGCCGCCGTAGAGCGCGTCGAGCATCGCGGCGAGGACGAGGCGCGTGCGCTGGTAGGTCGCCCGGACGAGCCCGGTCTCCGACTCCACGAGCTCGAAGCGCCGATGCCAGCACGCTCGGCCTCCCAGCGGGCACATCTCCTCGGGGAAGGTCCAACCGAGCGGTCCGAGGGGTCCCTTCGGCGGCCCGGAGGCGTCCTCCCCCCCGGCCTGGGCGTGGAAGGTGAACGCGACCCTCCCCCCCGCGCGGTCCCGGGTGAGCTGATGGAGGTAGCCCGCGCCGAGGTCCGGCCCGGAGATCATCTCCCTCTGGACCGGGAAGCTCGCTCCCGGGGTCCAAGCGTCGGGCCGGAGGCTCATCGGCGGGACCGGGGGGGGAGCGCGATGGGACGCGTCGCGTTACGCGAGCGTCCGGAGCTCCGGGGCAAGGGGGATGGTCCCGGTCCTCACCCCGACGAGGCCCCGTTCGGACCGGGCGTGGAGGAAGGAGCCGTTCGGTAGGGGCGTCCATCCGACGGCGGCGCCGTCGCAGCGCTCGCTCGCGACGACGACCTCGCGGGGTCCCGCCCGGTAGGTCATCTGGTAGTACGGGACCGTCGTGTCGAGGAGGCCGGTCCCGTGCTCGCCGCGGTAGTTGCAGAACGCCCACAGCTCGTCGGGCGACCGGGAGAACAGCATGTTGAGGCCCGAGTACGGTCCCCCGCGCGGGCTCCCGAGCTCCTGCCAGACGCGGAACAGGTCGGCCATCGTCCGGCTGTACGCCGCCACGGGTTCCGGGACGTCGTCGAGGTGCCGGAGGAAGAGGTAGAACAGGACCTCGCTGTCGTTGATGCCCCGGACCTTCTCCTCGTACGGCCCGAGAAGGGGGCGCGTCTCGCGCGGGTAGAGGATCGACCCGTTGTGGGCGAAGATCGTCTGCCGGTAGGAGAACGGCTGGCTGTTCTCGAGGGCGCGGAGCCGGTTCTCCGGGAGCCTCATCGGGTTGCTCGCCTTGCGGAGGTGGGCGACGACGAGCGGCCCCTGGGCGCGGTGAGCGATCGCCCGGAACCGCTCGACCTCGCCGGGCGCGTAGGCGCCGATCGTCCCCTTCTCGACCTTCAGCGGCTCACCGGGCGCGACCCAGCCGATCCCCCACCCGTCCTCCTGGATCTGGGCGGTCGATCCGTTCGACTGGCGGAGGAGGGAGCGCTCGGAGGTGACGAGCCACGGCTCGGCGCTCGAGCGGGCGTGGCCGAGGAGGCCGAAGAGTCGGCACATGGACGTCGCTACGCGCCCCGGGATAAATCCTCGGCGCGGATCGGGAGGTGGCGTCGGCGCCACCGGCCGACGATACCCTTTTACTCCCCTCCGCGGTGATTTAATCGGAACGACCGGGGGGCGACGATGGTGCACGTCGAGGTGACGCCGGCGGCCTACGAGCAGGTCGTCCGGATCATGGCGAAGGACGGCAAGAGCGGGCAGGCGCTCCGGCTCTACGTCCAGGGGGGCGGCTGCTCGGGGCTCACCTACGGGATGACGTTCGACCGACCCGAGTCCGGCGACGAGGTCGCCTTCGAGCGGGAGGGCCTGAAGGTCGTCGTCGACCGGTCGAGCGCGCCGCTCCTGGAGGGCCTCAAGGTCGACTACCTGATGGGGCTCGAGCAGTCCGGGTTCAAGATCTTCAACCCGAACGCCAAGGCGACCTGCTCCTGCGGCAAGTCGTTCTC
>JASHUV010000163.1 GCA_030039825.1 Thermoplasmata archaeon | reverse complement strand
GCGGCCTTCCCCCGCGGAACGTCGCCGGGCTGTTCACGTTCATGTTCGTGCAGGCGATCCCCGGCGGATCCGGCGTCGGCCTGATGACGCTCGTGATCTACCTGTTCCTGACGCTCTTCATGGTCGGCCTGATGGTCGGCAAGACCCCCGAGTTCCTGGGGATGAAGATCAGCGCCTGGGACGTCAAGCTCGCGGTCCTGACGTTCATCGTGCATCCGCTCATGATCGTCGTCCCGGCCTGCCTCGCCTACGTGAGCGGCAACGTCACCGCGATCCTCGGGGCCCATTCCGGCGCTGTCGGCTTCACGGAGGTCTTCTACGAGTTCACATCGGCCTCCGCCAACAACGGCTCCGACTACCTCGGCACGCTCGCCAACACCCCGTTCTGGAACGTCTCCACGGGGATCGTGATGATCGTCGGCCGGTACGCCCCGGTCGTGTTCATGATGGGGATCGCCGGGTCCTTCGCCACGAAGGACCGGCGCGACACCCCCGAGCCGATCCGGACCGACGGCTGGCCGTTCGCCGCCACGCTGATCGCGGTGACGTTCGTCCTGACCGCGCTCGCCTTCCTTCCGTTCCTGATCATCGGGGTGTTCGGGTAAGGGGGTTCACGTGTCCGTGGGGAAGCCGGGAAGCGGGCGATTCGGAGGGGCCGAGATGCGCCGGGCCTTGGTGGCCTCGGTCCGTAAGCTCGATCCGATCTACCTCCTGCGAACGAACTTCATCATGTTCCTCGTGGAGGTCGTCGCGCTCATCACGGGGGCGATGGCCGTCGACCCCCGCGCCTTCGCCGGCCTGTCCACGCAGCCGCCGTGGATCTACGGGGCGCTCACGGGCATCCTCGTCCTGACGGTCTGGTTCGCGACGCTCGCGGAATCGATCTCGGAGGTGCAGGGGCAGGCGCGCGTCGACGCCCTCCGGAGGCTCGAGCACGACGTGCCGGCCCGCAAGGTCGAGGGCGACCGCCTCGTGGTCGTCGCCTCGAGGACCCTCCTCCCCGGGGACGTCGTTCGGCTCCGCCCCCAGGACGTCGTCCCGCGGGACGGCGTGGTCCTCGAGGGCCCGGCGTACGTCGACGAGTCGCTGATGACGGGCGAATCGGCGCCGGTCGTCAAGCGCTCGGGCGACCCGGTGATCGGCGGAACGACCGTCACCTCCGACGCGCTGACCGTCCGCGTCGTCGCCGAGTCGGGCCGCAGCTACCTCGACGAGATGATCCGGCTCGTCGAAGGGGCCCGACGCCCGCGCTCGCCGAACGAGATCAGCCTGAACCTCCTCCTCGTCGGCCTGACCGCGATCTTCGTCCTCACCGTCGGGTCGTTCATCATCCTCGCGGACTCCCTCGGGTTCGTCGTCGACCTCGCGGTCCTCTTGGCGCTCCTCGTGGCGCTGATGCCCACCACGATCGGCGGCCTCCTGCCGGCGATCGGCATCGCCGGGATCACCCGGGTGGGCCGGGCGAACGTGGTGGCGAAGTCCGGCAAGGCCGTCGAGGCGGCGGGGGACGTCGACACCCTGATCCTCGACAAGACCGGAACGATCACCCAGGGCCAGCGCTCGGCCCGGGCGTTCGTCCCGCTCGAGGGATTCCGCGCGGAGGACGTCGCCCAGGCGGCGTTCCTCGCCTCGGCGCTCGACAAGACCCCCGAGGGTCGCTCGACCGTCGAGCTCGCCGCCGCCCTCGGTCAGACCCTCCCCCTGACCCCGCGGGTGCTCGCCGGGACGGCGATCGAGTTCAGCGCCGAGACCCGATTGAGCGGGGTCGAGCTCCTCTCCCGCCCCGGCTCGGACCCCGCCCGGCGGCCTCCGGTCCCGACCGTGGGCCCCGAGCTCGCCGAACGCCCGGTCTGGAGGATGCTCGTCGACCTCGAGTCCTCCGACGCGCCGGCCCGGGTCGTCAAGGGCGCGGTCGACGCCGTCCTCCCGCTCGTCCCGCGGGTCAACGCGGCGGAGCTCCGCTGGAAGGCCCAGGAGATCGCGACGGAGGGCGGGACGCCCCTCGCCGTCGCCGTCGGGGACCGGGCGATCGGCCTCATCGACCTGAGGGACCAGTTGAAGCCGGGGATCCGGGAGCGCCTGGCGGCCGTGCAGGCGACCGGGATCCGGACGGTGATGGTCACCGGCGACAACGAGATCACGGCGCGGTTCATCGCGAAGGAGGCCGGCATCGCCGACGTCATCGCCCAGGCGAAGCCCGCGGACAAGCTCGTCCGGGTCGGCCAGGAGCAGGAGAAGGCCCACATCGTCGGCGTCGAGGGCGACGGGACGAACGACGCCCCCGCGCTCGCCAAGGCCGAGGTCGGCATCGCGATGAACTCGGGCACGGCCGCCGCGCGCGAGGCGGCCAACATGATCGACCTCGACTCCGACCCCTCGAAGATCACGAAGGTCGTGGAGGTCGGCAAGGAGCTCCTGATGACCCGCGGGGCGATCACGACGTTCAGCGTCACGAACGACATCTCGAAGTACTTCGCGCTGTTCCCGGCGATGCTCCCAGCGAGCGCGGCCGCCCAGAAGCTCAACATCCTCGAGCTGCACAGCCCCGTCACGGCGATCCTCGCGACGATGATCTTCAACGCCGCGGTCATCCCGGCGCTGATCCCCCTCGCGTTCCGGGGCGTGAGGTTCCGCGCCGAGGCCCCCGAGCGGACCTTCGTCCGGAACATGGCGATCTACGGGGTCGGCGGGGCGATCCTCCCGTTCGTCGCCATCAAGGCCCTCGACCTGCTCCTGACGTTCTTGATCCACTAGCGACCATGACGAGGAAGGAGCTCGAACTGCGCACGATCGTCTGGGACCACCTGCGCCCGTCGCTCGCCCTCCTGTTCGTCCTGTTCGTGCTCCTCGCGGCGGCGTACCCGGCCGTGCTCACCGGGCTCGACGATGCCCTCAACCCGAACGGGGCCGCCGGGGACGAGCTCGTCTGCGACGGGCAGGTCGTGGGGTCCACCCTGATCGCGCAGAACATCAGCTCGCCGATGTTCTTCCATCCGCGCAACGCCTCCCAGTCCGACTCGGGCGTCGATTCGGATCTCACGCCGCCCGCGGCCTACGCCCAGGTACCGGGGATCAGCGCCGCCACCGGCATCTCGAACTCGAGCCTCGATTTCCTCGTCCAGCAGAACGCGAACCAGAACGCCGCGGACAACTCGTTCACGGCGCCGCCGTACGTCAACGTGAACGCGCTCAACGTGATGCTCGTGGAGCTCTATCCGTCGACCTACTCCGGCTACTGCGCGAGCTGAGGGCGAACGCGTCCATGCCACCCGCCCCCCCACCCGGACCTCCCGTTTGGGTCGTCCTCCGCGCGGCCTCGCTGCGCTGGTGCGCGCTCCAGCTCCCGAGTCCGGTCGTCCTTCTGCTCGGCGTCGACGGGGCCGTCGACCGCTCCGGGCGCCAGATCGCCTTCCTGGACGCCGGCGAGGGCGTCGTTCGCGTCGTCGCCGCGGCGGACGCGGTCGCAGGGCGCGCCGGCTCGGCGGGCTCACCGCGCGTGCTCGGGGTCTCGACCCCGACGAGGAAGTTCCTGTTCACCCTGCCCCGCCGGGTCCAGCGGCACCTCGGGATCCTCACGTTCCCTCGGATCGGGGGGCGCGCCCGGGGAACGGACGACCTCGTGGCCTGGGTCGCGCCGCTGGCCCACGGCGCCACCGCGCCGGATCGCGTCTACCTCGTCCGCTCCCGATTCGCGGACCTCGTCGAGATCCGGGAGCCTCTCGGGGAGGCCGACGAACGGGCGTCGGCCGACCCGTCGCCGGACACCGGAGCGTCGCCCGGCCGGCCGGTGCCGACGGGGGCCCCCGGACGGCGGCGAGACGCGCTCCGGGCCCGCGGGCCGCGACGGAGCTCCGAGCAGGTCTGATATCGCGCCGGATGGCGCCGGCCGCGGGGAGTTCGGGCTCGCGCCCGTGTCGGGAGTCGCGCGCGCGAGGTTCGAGTCGAGCGCATCCCTAAATATCGGGGTCCGGGCCAGTTCGCCG
>JASHUV010000162.1 GCA_030039825.1 Thermoplasmata archaeon | reverse complement strand
CAAGAAGCGCCGTCAGACAGCGGAGGCGGAGATCGAACGGGCCGAGGAACGGCTGCGACTCCTCGCCGAGGTCGAGATCGAGCTCCCCGAGGCCGGCGCGCGTCGGGAGAGGATCGCGGAGCTCTCCCGCCGGGCCGACTGGGAGGGGGCCGACGGGGAGGCGCGCGAGCTCGTCAAGTATGCCGACGCCGCCGCCCCTCCGGCCCTCGAGAAGCAGCGCCGACGGCTCCTCGACCGGAGCAACGCCTTGCGGGCGGCCGGCCTCGGGAACGCCGAGCTCCTCGAGGCCCGGGCGGCGCCGGTCGCCGCCTTGACGTTCGGAACGAACCCCGGTGCGGAGGTCGCCACGCTCGCCCAGTTCGCCGCGCTCCTCCGGTCGTCGGAGGCGGAGATCGCCGAGACCGCCGACCGCCAGATCCGGGCCGCCGCCCGATGGCTCGACGTCCCGGAGCCGGAGTGGGACGGGCTCGCCCAACGGGTCCGGGAGATCCTCGAGGGACCCGACGGCGCCGCGTCCACGGACATCCTCGAGCGCCTCGAGGCGGTGCTCCCCGAGCTCCTGCCCGGGGCGCGGCAGCGTCGCGAGGAGGCCCGGAAGGAGGCCCAGGGGGTCGTGGCGCTCGCCCGGGAGATCGGGGTCGGCGCCGAGGGCCTCGTCGCCGCCCTCGCCGCCGACGAGCACGCCCTCCCGATCGCCTGGGGCGAGAGCGTCCCCGCTCTCCGAGCGGCGGCGGAGTCGATGCGGGCCGATCTGCGGGGCCGGGTCCTGCAGGCCGTCGGCTACCTCTCGGTCACCGTCGCCTCCCTGCGCGAGCACGGCGCGGAGCCCGACGAGCCCCTCGCCGAGCTCGAGCGCCTCCGCCTGAGGGCCGAGGGGGCCGGCGTCGAGGAGCTCGAGCCGATCGTCCGGGAGGCGCGCGCCGTCGCCGAGGACCCGATCGTCGCCGTCGTCGCCGGGCTGCTCGACGAGGTCCGGCCGAAGCTCGTCGAGGCCCGGGAGCTCGGGCGCGACACCGCGGAGGTCTTCGCCTCGATGAACCGCGCCCGCGAGGCTCTCCGGCTCAAGATCTACGGTGAGGCGCTCGCCGCCGGGGTCGAGGCGATCGACCGGGTCGGCCAGCTCACCGCCGACCTCGACGCCTTGCGCGACGAGGCGGAAGCGCTCGGACGGCTCATCGGGCGGATCGAGCCGCTGCGGATCCCGGTCGGACCCTACCGTTCCGCGCTCGCCGAGGCGAACGCGCTCCTCGACCGCTTCGACCTCGAGAGCGGACGCAAGCGGCTGCGCGAGACCGTCCGGACGCTCGGGCGCGAGAGCGCCCGGTACTTCGCGGGCGAGCTCGACCGCGTCCGCGGCGCCGCCGAGGCGGCGCGTCAGCGGGAGTTCCTGCCCGAGTCGGCCCGCGAGGAGATCGAGGTCGCGCGCCGCCACCTCGAGAGCGGGGAGATCCCCGAGGCCGGCGAAGCGATCGCCCGGGCCGACGTCGCCCTCCGGAGCGCCGCGGCCCCGTACGTCTCCCGTCGGGTCGAGGAGATGAGGAAGGGGTTCGGGGAGATCCGGGACCCCGACGTCGCCCTCCCGACGCTCCGCGCCCTCGCGGACGCCGACATCGCGCTGCGCGTCAAGGGGGACTTCACCCAGTCGCTCGAGAGCCTTCGGCTCGCCGAGAAGGAGTTCGCGACGGTCTTCGCCGCGGAGTCGTCGAGCCTCCTCGAGGCCCTCGAGGAACGCCAGAGGATCCTCGAGGAGATGGGCGGCGTCGGGGGCGAGTTCCTCCAGCAGGCCGAGGCCATCCAGCAGATCTTCGACATGGGGGACTTCATCCGCTGCGTCCGCTCCGCCCGCGAGTTCCTCGCCGCGACCGAGGGGGTGCAGAAGACCCGCGCGGACGAGGCCCTCGCCCACGCGAAGCTCGCCCTCGTCGAGGTCGAGCGGATGGGGGAGCACCCCGCCGATCTCCGGTCCCGCTTCGAGGAGGCGCAGGCCGACGTCGCCGAAGGACGCCTCGTGGAGTCGTACCGGAAGGCCCGGGCCCTCTCGGAGGAAGCGGAGAAGCTCCAGGGGACCGCCCGGGCGGCCGCGAAGCTCCTCACCGACGTCAAGGACCACCTCCTCGATCTCGAGCGCGCCGGGGTGGACGCCATGGCGTTCCAGGACGAGCTCGCCGCGGCCGAGCGCGCGCTCAAGGCCCACGACTTCGCCGGGGTCCAGACGATCGCGGACCGGCTCGGGGGCCGTCTCGTGACGGCCGGCCAGATCGCCGAGGTCCGCCGCGTGGCGGGCGAGGCGGATCTGCTCGCCGCCGATTCGACCCGGCTCGGCGTCCCCGCCGAGGAGGCGGAGGCGAAGCTCGTCGAGGCGCGGGCGATCCTCGACGCCGGATCGCCGGGCCCGGCGCTCGAGCTCGCGACCGAGGCCCACGACCGGCTCGTCGAGCACCTCCGCCCGGTCCTCGAGGAGAACCTGAGGGCCGTCGAGCAGGACTACGAGGTGGCCCGCACCTCGGGCGTCGACCTCGGGGCCATCTCGGGGACCCTCGCCGAGGCGCGCCGTCGTCTCGGGGAGGGCGTCCCGCTCGGCGCGGCCGAGCGGATCGAGAACGCCCGATCCCAGCTGTCCGAGAGCCGCGGGTTCTTCGAACACGCCGACCTCGGCGCGAAGCGCGTCGAGGAGGCTCTGAGCCGCGCCGAGCTCCTCCGCGTCGCGACGCCGGAGATGCGGAGCGGGATGGAGGAGCTCGAGAAGGCCCTGCGGGAGCGCCGGTTCGCCCGGGCCGTGGAGATCGCGGGCCCGCTCGAGCGCGAGATCCTGCAGGCGACGACCCAGCACATCTCCCGGACGCTCGCCGGGATCCAGGGCTACCTCGTGCGCGCCAAGCAGGACAACGTGCCGACGGCCGCGGCCCAGAAGGTCCTCGACCAGGCGAAGAGCGCCCTCTCCGAGGGACGCCTCATGGACGCCGTCCAGCTCGCCGGGCAGAGCGAGGGGGTCGTCGAACGGGTGGGACTGCAGTCCCGCGTCGCCCAGGGGGCCCTCGACGCGCTCGTCAGCAAGCTCGCCCGCTTCGAGGCCGAGCGGATCCGGGTGCCCCGCGCCGCCCAGCTCGCCTCGGAGGCCCGCGCGGCCCTCGAGAAGGAGGAGTTCGTCGCGACGCTCGACCTCGCCATGGAGGCGGGCGAGCTCCTCTCGGCGGCCCGCGAGCAGAGCCGGAAGGCCCGCGACGCCCTCGACCTCGCCAAACGCCAGCTCCGCGAGGCCGTGGCGATGGGAGCGGAGACGGCCGAGGTCGAGGCGGCGTTCGCGAAGGCCGACGAGCTCGCGCAGGCCGGCGAGTACATCACCGCCGCCGCCCGGGCCCGGGAGGCCGCCGACCGGGCGTGGTGGGCGATCGAACGGCGCTACTCCGGCTCCCTCACCCAGGCCCGGGAGCTCCTCGCGCAGGTCGAGACCCGCGAGCTGCCGGCGGCGAGCGACGTGGCCGACGCCCTCCACGGCGCCGAGGCGGCGTTCCAGGCGAAGACCTGGGCGGCCGCCGAGAAGGCGCTCGAGAACGCCCAGGCGATCGCCACCGGCGCCCTCGACAAGGCGCTCGCCGAGCGGCTCGCCCGGCTCGACGGGCACCGCCGGAGCGCGGGCGCCCCCGATCATGCCGAGGAGGAGCGCCGGAAGCGCTGGTCGGGCGCGCTCACGGACGCCCGCACCTCCCGCGCCTTCGCGACGGCCTTCGAGCTCCTCGAGCAGGAGGAACGGCTCGGGGCCGACACGATCCGCTCGGAGCTCGCCCAGCGCCTCTCCGAGCTCAAGGACCGCCTGTGGATCGGCGAGCGGCTGGGCCTCGACACCACGCCGGCGATGCAGCGCTTCAGCGAGGCCCGCCTCGCCTTCGACCAGGGCCGCCTCGGGTCCGTCGGGCGCGAGATCGACCTCGGGAACGCCGCGCTCGAGTCGCTCGTCCGCACCGGGCTCTCCCGCCGGACCGAGGAGGTCCGGACCGAGGTGATCTTCGCCCGGGACGGCCTCCACGTCCACCTCGGCGACCTCGAGGGACAGCTCGCCTCCCTGGACGCCCTCGTCGCCGCCGGTCAGCTCGTCGAGGCGGGGCGCGCGCTGCTCGCGATCGACCAGGAACTGTCGAACCGGACCGCGATGCACCGGGAGCTCCAGAACGTCCACTACCTCATCGAGGAGGGCCTGCGGCGGGCGGCCCAGGGACGGCTCGACACTTCCGAGGCCCGCCGTCTCTTCGAGCAGTCGCTGCGGGACTCGAACCGCGACTACGCCGCCGCCCTCGCGGCGGCCCGGGCCTCCCTGAAGCTCGTGCAGAGCGTGCTCCAGTCCTCCGAGCCGCCCACGGCGTTCTGGCCGTTCAAGCGGCCGCCGACGGACGCGGGCGGAGCGTCTCAGTAGGAGATCGTCGCCGCCGTCGCGCTGCCACCGACCGCGTTCGGGATCGGGGGGAGGCCGCGCGGCGCGCCCAGGGGGAGGCGGTCGTACTCGACCGTGTGCCGGACCCCGCGGCGCTTGAGGAGCGCGGAGACCTCCTCGGTGATCTGGACGACCTCCTGGCAGCGCAGCGGCTTCGAGAAATAGAACTCCGGCCGTCGCACATCGCCGAGCGGGAAGATGAGCCGCATGCCGAACGCCTCGGCCCGGTTGTAGCCGGCCGGCTTGCGGTTCGCCCGGAGGTCGCGGAGGTTCTCCTCAAGGACGATCTCGGGGATCATCGGCTCGGCCTCCTTCACGAACGGCCGGTTCGCCTCGACGACCTTCCGGTGGATGTCCGGGTAGACCTTCAGGAGGTCCTGGTACTTGCCGCGGCCATCGAGCAGGATGTGGCCCGATCGGGCCTTGACCGGAGGGGTCACGAGGAGGAACCATGGACGGTGGACTCTTAGCACTTCCGAGCGGCGCGCGCCTCGCGAGGGTCAACGCTTTTGAAGGCGAGCGGGGATGGCCGCGCCCGACGCTCCCGTAGTCTAGTGGTCAAGGATAGAGGCCTCTCGAGCCTCTGACGCGGGTTCAAAACCACCGGTCCTCCGGGTCCGGGGGAGAAACTCCCGCCGGGAGCATCCAACTAATGGTTTAATACTGCTATTGCCGTCGCTTGATCATGGCTCGGCAGGGTCGTCCCTCCCTCATGGGCACCGACATCCGCGACTTCCTCGCTCCCCCCAAGATCCGCGCCTGGTACGACAACGTCGGCCGCGGCTCTCGCATCACCTCCGATGTCTACGCCCGCTCCCTCCGCCTCTTCGGCTACCTCACCAAGACCACCCCGGACTCACTCCTCCATCTGAAGGAGCCGCGCCTCCATGCCCTTCTCCTCGACTTCGTCACGAACGAGGAAAAGCGGGGTCAGGCCGGGAGCTCCACTGCGACCCACCTCAAGGCCGTCAAGTCCTGGCTCGCGTTCAACGGGATCCGCGTCAACCGACCGGTCAAGGTCCGGCGCGCTCAGGAGACCCCCACCCTCGCGGACGAACGCACCCCCACGCCCGAGGAACTGCGACGCATCTTCCTCGCGGCCACCCCTCGCAACCGCCTCTCCTGCGCCCTGATGGCCTTCTCGGGCGTTCGGCCGGAGGTTCTGGGCAACTACCTCGGGGACGACGGGCTCCGGGTCAAGGACCTCCCGGACCTCAAGGTGGACGGCGCGAAGGTCCGGTTCGACCGGACCCCTGCGATGGTCGTCGTCCGACCCGAGCTTTCCAAGGCGGGACACCGCTACTTCACCTTCCTCGGTGAGGAAGGCTGCGACTACCTGATCGACTGTCTTCGCCGACGTGTGGAAGCCGGAGAGAAGTTGGG
>JASHUV010000161.1 GCA_030039825.1 Thermoplasmata archaeon | reverse complement strand
GTCGTGCCGTCCCCGAACGACCAGTCGAACCGGGCGTAGGTCCCGGAGCCGCCGTAGGCGGTGGAACGGAACTCGACGGCGAGGGGGGCGAGCCCCGAGGCGGGCGTCGGGAGGATCTGGACCGAGACCTGGACGGAGCGCACGTCGATGATCGCCGAGCAGGAGTAGGTGGAGGTGCCCTCGGTGGCCGTCGCGATCACCATGAACTGTCCGGCCCGCCAGTAGACGTGGGTGGGCGCCGAGTAGCCGGCGCCGGAGCCGTTCCACGTGGCGCCGTCCCCGAAGTTCCACGCGAAGCTCGGGCCGCTCGCGCTCGGGGGAACGGTCAGGACGAAGCCGACGGTCAGGGGGGCCGAACCCGCCGACGGAGCGTCGGAAAGGCTCGCCCCCGTCGAACAGATCGCGCCCCCCGCGGCCGGCTCACCGAGGGAGCCCGCCATCGGGCGGACCCCGAGTCCCGTCGCCGGCGAAGGGGGTCCGACCCGGACGGCGAGGAGGAGGAGGGCCGCGAGGAGAACTGCGGCGCGCGCGGAGGACCCGCGCGTCGAGCCGGTCACGGAGCGCGCATGGAAACGTCGGACTTATCCCCCGCCGTCGAGAGCGCGCGCAGGAGCGCTGCGGCCTCGGACCGTTCCTCCTTTCGCTTCTGGCCGATCGCGACGGCGGCCACGCCCGCCATGAGGCCGACCGGGATGACGCCGAGCGTCGCCAGGACGGCGAATCCCGGTCTCCCCGCCGTCACGGTGACGGACCAGGTCTGGGAGTTCCCCGCCGCGTCCTCGATCGTGAACCGGGCATAGTAGGTCCCCGCCGCGGCGTAGACGTGCCGGAGCTCGAGCGCGGACTGCGACGGTACCGGCTCGGTCCCTCCGGCGCCGTCGCCGAACTCCTCGATCACCCGGTACGGCGGGACGCCCCCCCACGCTCGGACCGAGAACGTGACCGCCGAGGACGATGAGAACAACCCCCCGGTCGAGGCGCCAACCGAGGAGTTGTAGTGCTCGTCCACAGGAACGAACAACTGGGCGGCGCCCGCGTTCCCGTCGGCGTCCTCGACGGTGCCCACGACGGCCAGGATCTGCTCCTCCCCGAAGGTGAGGGCGAGCGCGGTCGTCGCCGATCCGTTCCACTGGGGACCCGGGCAGCCGACGCCCGTCGACCCCGCGCTGACGTTGAGGATCCCCGACGACGATCCGCCCCCGAGGCCGCACGCCGCGTTCCCCGAGAAGTTGTCCTCATCGCCGAGGGACCCATCGGTCTGGATCGAGCCGGCCGTCAGGGTGAGGGTGTAGGGCGCGACGCCGCCGCGGACGCTGACGTTGACCTCCACCTGGACCGGGACCCACGGTTCGCTCGGCGAGACCGCGATCGTCAAGCTCGGTAGGGAGGTGGTCGACGATCCCGTCGGGGCGTCGGGTCCGAAGACCCACGTGTAGTTCTGGACGGTGACGCAGTAGCCGTTCCCGCAGCGAGATTGCGTGCCGCCGAGACCGCCGAACAGGAGCGTCTGATCCGACGCGGGGTCGAACGCCGCCATGCCCATCTCGAGGTCGGGGGGGGCGGTCGAGAGCGCGGGAACGAGGTCCCACCAGCGGCGGTCGTGGAAGAGCCAGGTCTCGGCGAAGCCCCCGATGACCGTCGCGCCGCCGAAGAAGAGGACGCTCCCGTTCGGGCCGGACGCCATCTCGAAGGCATCGCTCAGGGTCGGCGCGCTCGTGAGGTTCCCGGAGACGTTCGTCCAGACCCCGTCCTGGAAGAGCCACGTGTCGTCGAGAAGGACATCGAGCGGGAAGCTCGCGTTCCACGGCGGCGTCGTGACGTACTCGACCCCGCCGAAGAGGAGCAGGGCGTCGTCGCTCGCGTCCCAGGCCATCCCTCCGAGGCCCCGCGGGGACGGGGAGGTGGTCAAGTTGGACGTCAGGTCGGTCCAGGCCCCGTCGGAGAAGGCCCAGGTATCCCCGAGGGTGAGGTACATGCCCTGCCCGTCGAGCCCGCCGAAGAGGACGACGTCCTCGTCGGCCGCGTCGTAGGCCATCATCCCGTCGGATCGCCCCGGCGGGGAGAGCGCGGGGTGGACGCGCGTCCATGTGCCCCCGCGGTAGGTCCACGTATCGTTCAGGTAGAACTGATAGAAGTACGGGCCCGGGAAGAGCGAGCAGTCCGCCCCCGCTGGCCGCGAGGGGGTGGTGCCGTTCGAGCCGTTGCTGCAGAGGACCGAGTAGGTCCCTCCGAAGAGCACGACGTCGCCGTCCGCGGGGTCGTCCGCCATCATCGCTCCCTCTCTCGGCGACGGGGCGACGCCCCCGGTCGGAGCGATCTCGGTCCAATTACCGAATTCGAACTTCCAGGTCTGGGAGGTGACGTTCCCCCAGGTGATGATCCCGTCCTCGTCGGAGTTCGAGGCGTTGAAGATCGTTCCCCCGAACAACAGGACGTAGCCGTCCTCGGAGTCATAGACCATCGACCCCCACGTCAGGGGTTGCGGAGCGACCGAGAGATTCGAGGTCAGGTTCGACCAGCCGCGCGAGGCGTCGGCCTCTCCGCGTGCGGGAAGAGGGTCCGCACCGACCGGCGCCGAGCAGCTCAGGGAGCCCGCGCCCTCGCCGGGGAGGCAGGAAAGGCGAAGGCCATCGGCCGGCCCGAGCCCGGCCTCCAGGGAGCTCCGAGCGCGATCGAGCTCGGTGGCCGCCGCGGGGGAGCTCGAGGCGAGGGCCACCGCTCGGACGGTTCCCGGTAGGACCCCGGCGGCGGTCGACCCGTCGATCAGGACGGCCGCCGACGGGACGAGCAGGAGAAGCACGATCACGCCGGTCCCGATCCGCGATCCGCCCCGCCGATCCGCCCGTCGCGCCATCGTCCCTCCTCGCGCTCCCGGCGCTTAAGAGAGGTTCCCGGACATACACGGTGGTTATCGGACCGGGTCGGTCATCGCGTGAGAGTACGGGCCGGTTCGACCGCGGCTCGAGGCCCGGCCGCCGAACGTGGCTCCGGCGCACCGCCCGCGGTGTTCGTACCGGCCCGTTCGCGGGAGCGCGCGCCGCGGGCGGCGGCGATCTCGAAAGAAATCCGTACCAGAAGGGTTAACTTGGGCGCCTCGGTCGACGGGGATTGATGGGGACCGGCGGACGGGCGATCTTCCGGAGCAAGGCCCCCCTGAGGATCAGCTTCGCCGGGGGCGGCACGGACGTCTCCCCCTACCCGGAGGAGAAGGGCGGGGCGGTCCTCAACTGCACGATCGACAAGTTCGCCTACGCGACCCTCTCCGTGCGCGACGGGGCGGCGGGGACGACGCGCGTCCACTCGCTCGACTACAATCTCTCCGCGAGCTACGATCGCCCGGAGGACCTCGTGTACGACGGCGAGCTCGACCTCGTGAAGGCGGCGCTCAAGGTGCTTCGCCCGTCCGGGAACGGGGGGAGCGACGCCGAGCTCGAGCTCTTCCTGCATTCCGACGCCCCGCCCGGGACGGGTCTCGGCTCCTCCTCGACGATGTGCGTCGCCCTCGTGGGCGCCTTCCAGCATTACCTGAAGGAGCCGTGGACCGACTACGAGGTCGCCGAGCTCGCCTACCGGATCGAGCGCGAGGAGCTCGGCATCCGGGGCGGCCGTCAGGACCAGTACGCCGCCGCGTTCGGGGGGTTCAACTTCATGGAGTTCCACGGCCGCTCGACCGTCGTCAACCCGCTGCGCATCCACCCGGACGTGCTGAACGAGCTCGCCTACCGGCTCCTCCTCTGTTACACCGGAACGAGCCACTACTCGAACGACATCATCGAGCGCCAGCAGGCGAGCTACGCGCAGAAGCGGCCCGACACGGTCGAGGCGCTCGACGCGACGCGCCGGCTCGCCGTGGCGATGAAGAACGAGCTCCTCCGGGGCCGCATCGACGAGATGGGGCGGCTCCTCGACGAAGGATGGCAGCTCAAGAAGCAGTTCACCGAGGGGATCTCGAACCCCCGGATCGATGCCTTCTACTCGGCGGCGCGCGCGGCGGGGGCGCTCGGCGGGAAGCTCGTCGGCGCCGGAGGGGGAGGGTACATCCTCCTGTTCTGCGACTTCGAGAGGCGGGCGAACGTGGCGAAGGCGGTCGCCGCCGCCGGCGGCCGGGTCGTGGACTTCGCGCTCGAGCCCGGTGGGCTCCGTTCGTGGATCGTCCGTCCGTCCGGGGAGACCGTCCCGGCGGGCGCCCCGGGGCGGGTCGCGGCCGCGCCTACGGGTGGTTGACGGGAAGCCCCGCCTTCTGGCGGAGCGCGTAGTAGAACCCGCCGAACGCCGTCGCCGTGTGCGTCCTCAGGCCCTGCATCCGGAGGGCCTGCTTGACCTCCTTCGGGCTCTGGCGGGCGTCGAGCGTCTTCGAGGTGTCGTACCGGTACTGGAACGTCCCGGCCGGGCCCTTCGGGAACGCCTCCCAGTCCCGGGCCGAGGTCGACCGGAGCTCGTGGGGCCGGTGGGGGCCGGCCTGGCCCTGGAAGATCGGCATCGAGAGGTGCTCCTCGGTGAGCCAGACCATCGTGGCGTCGCGGATCGCGAGCTCGGTCGCGTCGTCGAGCGCGCCCGGTGCGACCTGGGACTTCACCCAGGCGACCATCGCGTCGAACGTCTTCTCGGAGTTGTCCTCGAGCATCTGGAGGACCGCGAGGCGGATCGCGCTCCGACGGAGCTGCTCGATGCCGGTCTCGGAGAGGCGGTACTCGGCGGAGAGCCCGCCGAGCGCCTCGGCGTTCTCCGCGAGGTCCTTCAGCTGGAGCATGAAGAGCGGGGTCGTGCCCTCCTTGTCGGCGACGTACCAGAGCGAGAACTCGCCCCCGTCGGTCAGGAGGACGAGGGGGGCGCCGATCCCCCGGGCCTTCTTCGCCGCGTCGTCGGCCGCCTGGCGGACGGGGGTCTTCGCCCCGTAGACCTCGAGGATCAGGCGGGCGCGCCCGGACGGGTCGAGCAGCGCGAAGTCGGCGTGTCCGCCGTCGAACTTCGTCGGGTAGTCGAGGAAGACCTGCTTCTTGTCGTGCGGGTCCCAGCCGAGGGCCACGAGGAACGGCCCGACGATCCAGTGCTTGACCTGCTGGGGGGTGATGTCCTTGACATCCGTCAGGACTTCGTTCGCGATGCCGTGGAATTCGGTCAGCCGGCGCTGGAGATCGGAGGCGTCCATCGTGCGAGAGAGGCCGGTCGGGTCGCATAAAACTAACGCCGCCCCACGTCGGACGATCGGGCTCCGGGAGGGCCCGAGGCGCGCGGGCGCCGCTGTGGGCTCCGTCGGGCCCTCACGAACCCCTAAATACGTCGAGCAAGCCTAGAAACGTCCGGAATGACCCGGGCACGCTCGCCGCCCCGCCTCCGGGGTCGCCGCCATTGGACCCGCGCTCGCCGGGGCCAGGTCGCGGCGATCGCGACGCTCTTCGGCCTCCTCATCGTCGTCTCCCTGATCGCGGAGGTCATCATCGCGCCCCTCTCGACCCAGGAGCAGAACGCGGAGCTCCAGCACGTCCTGACGGTCGAGGACGAGTTCGGCACCCTGCAGTCCTTCGTCGCCGCCGAGGCGGCGAACC
>JASHUV010000160.1 GCA_030039825.1 Thermoplasmata archaeon | reverse complement strand
CGGGCGGCGCGACCGGGCGAGGCCCGGGCGGCCGGCGGTGTACTTCTTCGGGGGACCGGAGGGAGGGTCCCGATGACCTACCGCCGCTCCGAGTTCCACAGCCATACCCTCCTCACCGACGGGGAGGTGGTCGGGATCGAGATGATCCGGGAGGCCGTCGCCCGGGGGCTGAAGGCGATCACCGTCACCGATCACGTCAGCTTCGGGAACCTCGAATGGATCCTGAAGGCCGAGATCGCCGAGTGCGAGCTCGCGCGCGATTGGCCGATCATCGCCATCCCCGGCGTCGAGATCACTCACGTCCCGCCGGACCGCCTCGACGAGGCCGTCGCGCGGGCCCGTCGGGCCGGGGCGAAGATCGTCGTCGTCCACGGTGAGACCCGCTCCGAGCCCGTCCTCGCCGGCACGAACCGGGCCGCGGTGTCGAACCCCGAGGTCGACATCCTCGCCCACCCGGGCTACCTCACGGCCGAGGAGGCGGACCTCGCCCGATCGAACGATGTCTTCCTCGAGCTCTCCGGGCGCAAGGCCCACATGGTCACGAACGGCCACGTCGCGCGGGTCGGCGAGGCGTGCCGAGCGACGCTCATCGTGGACTCGGACGCCCATGCCCCCGAGGACATCCTGACCCAGGAGGAGGCGCAGACCGTCGCACGGGGCGCCGGCCTCGGGCCCGATCTCGTCGACGCCGCCGCCGGACGGTCCCAGGAGGTCCTGCTGAAGCGGCTCGGCCTCAGCCCTTAGCGCGCCCCGGCCGACGCTTGCGCGCAAAGTTGAGGTGCATCCTCGACGGCGCCGGGTGGGCGCTGACGGCGCGATACTTCGCCCCGGACTTCGTGTCGTAGCCCTTCGCGACCGTCCCGGAGATCTCGAAGTAGATGAGCTGGCCGACGGGCATCCCGGCGTAGATCCGGACGGGGAGCTTCACGGACATCTCGAGCGTCCAGTAATTGCAGAACCCCTCGTCCCCCTTCCCCGCCGTCGAATGGATGTCGATCCCGAGCCGTCCGACGCTCGACTTTCCCTCGAGGAAGGGCACGAACCCGTGCGTCTCCGTGTACTCCTCCGTGACGCCGAGGTAGAGCTGACCGGGGATCAGGACGAAGCCGTCCGGGGGGATCCGGAACTCCTCGACCGGGTTCGGGCTGCGGGCGTCGAGGGCGCCGTCGCGGTACGTCGCGAGGTACGGTCCGAGGTGGACGTCGTAGGAGTTCGAGCCCAGGCATCCGGGGCGGTACGGCCGGATCACGATCCGGCCCCGAGCGACCTCCTCCCGGATGCGCGTGTCGCTCAGGATCATCGGGGGCGGCCGTCGGGAGACCCCGCGACCTATAAGCGCTGGCCGGCGGGGCCGGGCCGCGCCCGCCGGCGCAGAGGAGATTAACCCACCCCCGGTCCTCGTCGCATGAACCGCCTCACCGCCCGCGACGTCTCCGACACGCTCGAGGTCGACGGCGAACGCTCGACGATCTACCGGCCGGACCGGATCCCCGGGCTCGGCGCCGATGAGCTCCGCCGCCGCCCCCGGACGGTGCGGATCCTGCTCGAGAACCTCCTGAGGTTCTCGGACCGGGGCCTCGTCGAGACCGCGGCGATCGCGACGTTCGCGCGCGGCGGCGCGGCCGAGGACCTTCCGTTCTTCCCCTCGCGCGTCCTGCTGCAGGACTTCACCGGCGTTCCCGTCATCGCCGACCTGTGCGCGGTCCGCGCGGCGGCCGTCGCCCGGGGGCTCCCCGCCTCCCGGGTCGACGCCCGGATCCCGGTCGACCTCGTCATCGACCACTCCGTCCAGGTCGACAGCTTCGGCGAGCGCCGCTCGCTCGCCATCAACCTCGACAAGGAGTTCGAGCGCAACGGCGAGCGCTACGACTTCCTCCGCTGGGCCCGGACCGGGTTCGACGGCGTCCGGGTCGTCCCACCGGGGAACGGGATCGTCCACCAGGTCAACCTCGAGTACCTCGCCCCGGTCATCGATCGGCGGGAGGTCGGCGGCCGCTGGGAGGCGTTCCCCGACACCCTCGTCGGGACGGACTCCCACACGACGATGATCAACGGCCTCGGCGTCCTCGGCTGGGGCGTCGGAGGGATCGAGGCCGAAGCGGCGATGCTCGGGGAGCCGTACTTCCTCCCGAAGGTGGAGGTCGTCGGGGTCCGGCTCTCCGGCCGGCTTCCCGAGGGCACGACGGCGACCGACCTCGTCCTCACCGTCACGAAGGCGCTGCGGGCGAAGGGCGTGGTCGACAAGTTCGTCGAGTTCTTCGGCCCGGGGCTCGAGGCGCTCTCCGTCCCCGACCGGGCGACGATCTCGAACATGTGCCCGGAGTACGGCGCCACGGCCGCGCTCTTCCCGATCGACGACGCGACGCTCTCCTACCTCACCTCGACGGCCCGCGCGCCGTCGCTCGTGGCCCGGGTCGGCGCCTACGCCCGGGCGCAGGGGCTCTGGCACGCCGCGACGGACCCCGACCCGGTCTTCGACGACCTCCTCGAGATCGACCTCGGCGCGATCGTCCCGACGGTCTCCGGCCCGAGGAACCCGGAGGAAGGCGTCGCGCTCCCGGACGTCCCGAGC
Organism: Thermoplasmata archaeon; assembly: GCA_030039825.1. Taxonomy (GTDB): domain Archaea; phylum Thermoplasmatota; class Thermoplasmata; order Lutacidiplasmatales; family UBA184; genus Lutacidiplasma. The sequence goes on along the minus strand of JASHUV010000160.1, from coordinate 1,204 downwards.
TCCTTCCGCTCCGCGGCCGGGTCGTACCGCAAGGACCATCCCCGTCGACCGGCCCCGGCCGGGACGCTCGACCTCCCGGACGGTGCGGTCGTCATCGCGGCGATCACGAGCTGCACCAACACGTCGAACCCGACCGTCATGGTCGGTGCCGGGCTCATCGCCCAACGGGCCCGCGCCCTCGGCCTCAAGGTCCCGCCCTACGTCAAGACCTCCCTGGCGCCGGGCTCGAAGGTGGTCACCGAATACCTCGGCCGGGCCGGGCTCATGAAACCGCTCGAGGAGCTCGGCTTCGATCTCGTCGGCTACGGCTGCACGACCTGCATCGGCAACAGCGGGCCCCTGCCACCGGCCGTCGCACAGGCGATCGACGCCGAGGACGGGTACGTGGCGGCGGTCCTGAGCGGGAACCGCAACTTCGAGGCCCGCATCCACAACCAGGTCCGGGCGAACTACCTCGCCTCGCCGATGCTCGTCGTCGCGTATGCGCTCGCGGGCCGCGTGGACGTCGACGTCGGGACCGAGCCCCTCGCCCATCGGCCGGACGGCTCGCCGGTCTATCTCCGCGAGCTCTGGCCGTCGTCGAAGGAGATCCGCTCCGTCATCGACCGCACGATCGATCCCGCGATCTTTCGCGAGAAGTACCGCCGCATCACCGAGGGGGACCGTCACTGGGATGCGCTGCCGTCGGCCGGGGGTCGCGAGGGGTACCGGTGGGATCCGTCCTCGACCTACCTCCGACTACCGCCGTTCTTCGAGCTCCCGCCGCCGCCTCCCGCGGCCCCGGACGGGACGCTCCTCGCCGGAGCCCGTGTCCTCGCCGTTCTCGGCGACCGGGTCTCGACCGACCATATCTCGCCGGCGGGGGAGATCCCGATCGACAGCCCGGCGGGCCGCTGGCTCATCGCCCAGGGGGTCGCTCCGGAGGACTTCAACACGTACGGTACGCGGCGGGGCAACCACGAGGTCCTCGTCCGCGGGACGTTCGCGAACGTCCGCCTGAAGAACGCGCTCGCGGGCGGTCGCGAGGGCGGGGTCACGACGCACCAGCCGTCGGGGGACCTCCTGACGATCTACGACGCCGCGGAACGGTACCGATCGGAGCGCGTCCCGCTCATCGTGATCGTCGGGGCGTCGTACGGGCAGGGGAGCTCGAGGGACTGGGCCGCCAAGGGACCAAGGCTGCTCGGGGTCCGAGCCGTCCTCG
>JASHUV010000159.1 GCA_030039825.1 Thermoplasmata archaeon | reverse complement strand
CGCGACCGCGAGCGGGATGATCGTCGCGAGGTCGGCCGCGGGGAGGCCGACCGCCGCCGTGAGCCGGACCCGCTCCGCGTGCCAGCCCTCCCCGGGACGGCCGGCGAGGCGGCGCAGAACCGGGAGGAGGAGCCACCAGCCGTTCGACAGGCAGGAGGTCGGGTGGCCGGGCATCCCGATGAGGAGCGTCCCACCGGCGTCGACGGCGAGCGTCGGCTTCCCGGGGCGGACGGCGATGCCGTGGAAGAGGAGACGGCCGAACTCCGGCATCACGTCCGGCAGGAGGTCGCGTTCCCCGACGGAGCTCCCCCCCGTCGAGAGGACGAGGTCGCTCGTGGCGAGCGCCGCCCGCAGCGCCCGCGCGATCGCCCGACGGTCGTCGGGGAGCGGGGCCATGGTCCGGGGGATCCCCCCGCTCGCCGCGACGAGGCCGGCGAGCGACGCGTTGTTCGATTCGTAGATGGCGCCGGCCCCGAGCGGGCGCCCGGGACGACGGAGCTCGTTCCCGTTCGGGAGGATCGTCACGCGCGGGCGGGCGAGCACCCGGATCCGGGCGGCGCCGGTGAGCGCGAGGGCGCCGAGCTCCGCGGGCCCGAGGAGCTGGCCCGTCGCGACGATCGGCGCGCCCTTCGGGAGGTCCTCCCCCGCCGTCGCGATGCGCGCGCCCGGGCGGGAGGGAGCCCGCAGCCGGATCCGGCCCGGCCGCTCCTCGACCTCCTCGAACGGGACGACCGTGTCGGCCCCGTCGGGGACGGGCCCGCCGGTCGCGATCGCGACGGCGCTCCCGAACGCGAGCCGCCCGCGGAACGCGCCCTCGGCGTAGACCTCCCCGACCACGGGGAGGCCGACGGGATGCGCGGGGGACGCCCGCCGGGAGGCGCGCGCGGCGAACGCGTAACCGTCCCACGTCGCCCGATCGAACGGGGGCACGGCGACCCGGGCCCGGACGGGGGCCGCCGCCACCCGGTCGACGGCCGACTCGACCTTGACGGTCTCGGTCCGGGTGACCGGGCGGACCGCCTCGAGGAGGCGACGACGGGCCTCCGCCCAGGGGACCAGCCGTCCGAAGGGGCGCATCCTCATGGGTCGCCGCCGGAGGGGAGCCGGTCGGCGATCCAGCGCCGCGCGGTCCGGGCGCCGGTGAGGAGGCAGTCGCCAAGGGGCTCCCCGGAGAGCCAGGAGGCGTAGAACCCGCCCCGGAAGGCGTCCCCCGCCCCGACGGCCCGCGCCCCGCGCCGGGCGTTCTCCGCCGGAACGCGCTCCTCGCCGCGGCGCGAGTACGCGCGCGCCCCGAGATGCCCCCACGTCTCGACGACGAGGGGCACGCGCTCGAGGAGGTGGGAGGTACGGCGGACCCCGAGGAGCGCGCGCACGGCCGCGATCTCCGCCCGGTTGCCGAAGAGGATCTCCGCCGAACCGAGCAGTCGCTCGAGCTGGGGCCGCGTCCAGCGGTAGTGGACCTCCTGCGCCGGGTCGACGCCCACCGGTAGGCCCCGGCGGCGGGCGGCGGCGGCGACCCTCAGCTGGTAGACCGGGTCGCCGGTCGTGAGGTGGACCCAGCGGACCCCCTCGAGAAGGCGCTCTGGGAGCGGCGCCGCGCCGGCGCCGCCCATCGCCCCCTGGTCGATCAGCGTGACCTGGCGACCCCGCCGGTCCTCGACGATGAGACAGGACGGGGAGCGCGCGCCGGGGATCGGGAGGAGGCCGCGGACGTCGACCCCGGCCGAGCGGAGACGACGGGAGAACGCGGGCGGGAACTCCGGCCCCACGAGGCTCCAGAGCCGGCTCGACAGACCCGCCCCGGCCGCGGCGAGCGCGATGTTCGCGGCCGTCCCCCCCAAGAGCTCGCGAGCACCGAGGACGGGGACGGTCCGGTCCGGGTCCGGGAGCCGATCGACCTCCACGAAGCGGTCGATGTTCGTGTGCCCGACGACGAGGAGGTCGCTCTGGGCGCCCCGCGCGCCGCCGGCCCGCGCCACGCGGGTCGCGACGCCGCGCGGGCCATATCGACTTCGGGCGCGGGCCCGGGACCCGGAGGGGATCGCCCGGGAGGCGGCGCCCCGGCGAGGCCTTTAGAGCCGGAGCCCGCTCCTCGGCCCGACCCCCCATGATCGTCGAGGGCGCGATCGTCGACGCCGACGGGAGCCGCCCGGGGTACGTGCGCTTCCGGGCCGGTCGGGTCGCGGAGGTCGGCGCGATCGGCACCGACTCGACGCGCGGTCGGGTGCGACGGATCCGGGGGATCGTCGTGCCGCCGCCGGTGAACGGTCACACCCATCTCGGCGACGCGGTGTCGACGCGCGAGCCGCCGCCGGGACCGCTCGCCGCGCTCGTCGCGCCGCCCGACGGCTGGAAGTTCCGGCTCCTCCGCGAGGCCTCCGACCGGGCGAAGCGTCGGGCCATGTCCGCCGCCCTCGACCGGATGCGCCGCGAGGGGGTCGCGGCCACCATCGATTTCCGCGAGGAGGGGCTCCCCGGGGTGCGGGCGCTGCGCGCCGCCGCCCGGGGGCGCGGGGTCCGCGTCGTCGCGCTCGGGCGCCCCCTCGCCGATCCGATCCGGGTCGCCGAGCTCGCTCGGCTGCTCGAGGAGGCGGACGGGATCGCGCTCA
>JASHUV010000158.1 GCA_030039825.1 Thermoplasmata archaeon | reverse complement strand
CACCCTCCCCGAGGTCGCGCCGTGCCTGCGACGCCGGGGGTTCCGGGTCGTGCGCGCACCGTCGTCGGTGCTCCGGCCCGTCCGTCTCGGTCGTCCTCCCTCCGTCCCGACGGGGGAGGGTCGAGGGCCGATCTGGCTCGTCACGAGCCGGGCGGTCGCCGAGCTCGTCTGGCCCAAGAACCCCTCCTGGCATCCGGCGCTCAGGGCGGTACGGGACGTGGTCGCCGTCGGGCCGGCCACGGCGGCCGCCCTGAGGAGGATCGGGGTGCGCGCGCGCCGCCCCCGGGGGCCGAGCGCCGGGGCGCGCGGCCTCCTGCCGCACCTCGGCCCCCTCGCCGGTCGGCGGGTGATCTATCTGAGATCGGACCGGGCCGGGGCGGAGATCGCCCGGCTCCTGAGGGCCCGCGGGGCCCGCGTGCTCGACCGGGTGGCGTACCGAACGACCCTCCGAGGACGTCGGGGTCCGCCGCGCGGACGGGCCTTGGCCGGGGCCCGGGCATGGGTCGTGGCGAGCCCCTCCGCCCTCGAGGGAGTCCGGGGGGGGCTCGGCCGGACGGCGTACGGGCGGGAGATCCGCCGCGTCGAGCTCTTCGCCTTCGGTCCCCGGACGGCGACGGCCGCGCGGCGGGACGGCGCGCGGCGGGTCCGGGTCCCGCCGCGGAGCACGGGAGCAGACTTTACGAGGTTCGTCGCGGAGCGGCTGGGCGATGCCGGCGCGTGAGCCCGAGCGCCCGGCGGGGGGCGAGCCTCCCCGGGGACGTGCCTTCCAACGGCTGCGGGCGCATCCCGCGCTCCGCGAGCTCGTCGCCGAGTCCGGCACGATCCGCGACCACCTCGTCCAGCCGCTCTTCGTCCGGGCGGCCGGTGACCGGCCGGCCGCGGACGGTTTGCCGGCTCTCGGGGCGCGCGGCGTCGACGGCACCGTCGAGGAGGCGGCGCGCCTCCAGTCCCTCGGCCTCCGGGGGATCCTCCTGTTCGGGGTGCCCCGTCGCAAGGACGGGAGCGGGAGCGCCGCCGCCGACCCGAAGGGTCCCGTCCCGAGCGCGATCCGGGCCCTCCGCGACGCGGGATCGGGGCTCGCCATCGCCGCCGACGTCTGCCTGTGCGAGTACACCGACCACGGCCACTGCGGGGTGATGACCGGGGGGCGTGTCGATGGCGCGGCGACGCTCCGGAGGCTCACGGGGGTGGCGGTCGCCTACGCCGAGGCGGGCGCCGACCTCGTCGCCCCGAGCGCCATGATGGACCGTCAGGTGGCCGCGATCCGGGCCGGGCTCGACCGGGCCGGCCGGACCTCCACCGGCATCCTCGCCTACGCCGCCAAGTTCGCGTCCTCCCTGTACGGGCCGTTCCGCGACGTGGCCGGCTCGACCCCGGCGTTCGGGGACCGACGGGGCTACCAGATGGACCCGCGGAACGGGCGCGAGGCGCTCGCGGAGCTGCGCGCCGACGCCCGCGAGGGCGCGGACATCCTGATGGTCAAGCCGGCGCTCCCCTACCTCGACGTGCTGGCGGCGGCGCGGGCCGAGCTCGACCGGCCCCTCGCGGCCTACCACGTGAGCGGGGAGTATGCCCTCATCCGGGCCGCCGCCGCCCGCGGCTGGGTCGACGAGGCGAGGGCCGTGGAGGAGACGCTCGTCGCCCTGCGGCGGGCCGGCGCCGACCTCCTCGTCACGTATTTCGCCGGCGCGTGGGCGGAGCGGGCGGGGGGGACGGGCCCGTGACGGCGGAGCCCCCGACGCCGGACGAACCGAGGGACTTCGTCCGCTACCTGTTCTGGAAGCTTCGGCCCGAGGCGCGGCGCGACGCGCCGGAGGAGCGCTCCCGCCGGATCGACGACGCCGTCCGATGCCTCGAGTCCGGGCCCCCGGAGCTCCGGCTCCGGACCTATTCGCTCGTCGGCACGAAGGCCGGCCCGCAGGGCTTCCTGTGGATGATCGCTCCCACGCTCGAGGCGTTCCAGGCGCTCGAGGCGAGCCTCTGGGCGAGCCGGCTCGGCCCCGTCCTCGATCTGACGCACTCCTACCTCGGGCTCGCCCGCCGCTCGGAGTACCTGGGCGGCCACTCGCACCCCGGTCAGGAGTCCGGGAAGGTCCGGCCGACGGATCGACCGTACCTCTTCGTCTACCCGTTCGTCAAGAAGCGGGAGTGGTACGGCCTTCCCTTCGAGGAACGTCGGCGGATCATGGCCGAGCACATGCAGATCGGCCACCGCTACCCGTCGGTCGACATCCACACGGCGTACTGCTTCGGCCTCGACGATCCGGAGTTCATCCTCTCCTTCGAGGCCGACCGCCCCGCCGAGTTCCTCGACCTCGTCCAGGCGCTCCGCCCCTCGGAGGCGAGCCGGTACACCGCGCTCGAGACCCCGATCTATAGCGGGATCCGGGTCCCGCCCCGCCGGATGTGGGAGCTCGCGGCGGGTCTCCCGTGACCGGGGGCCGCCCCCGCTCCGCCCGGGCGTTCCGACGGGCCTCCCGCACGCTCGTCGGCGGCGTCGACAGCCCCGTGCGGGCGTTCGGCGCCGTCGGCGGGAGCCCGGTCTTCTTCGCCCGCGGCCGGGGCTCCTCGCTCTGGGACCTCGACGGGCACCGCTACCTCGATCTCGTCGGCTCCTGGGGCGCGACGATCCTCGGCCACGCGCCGCCGCCGGTCGTTCGGGCGGTCGCCGCGACGGCGCGCCGCGGACTCTCCTTCGGGGCGCCGACCGAGCTCGAGCACGTGCTCGCCGAGCGGATCCGCCGCGCCGTGCCCGAGGTCGAGCGACTGCGGTTCGTGAGCTCCGGGACGGAGGCCGTCATGTCGGCGATCCGCGTCGCCCGCGGCGCCACGGGACGCTCGAGGATCCTCAAGTTCGAGGGCGGGTACCACGGCCATTCCGACGGCCTCCTCGCGCGCGCCGGCTCCGGCGTCGCGTCGGCCTCGCTCCCGGATTCGGCGGGTGTCCCCGCCTCCTTCGTGGGGGAGACCCGACTCGCCCCGTACAACGATGCGGAGGCCGTCGCGCGGCTCTTCGAGGCGGAGGGCGACCGGATCGCCGCCGTCGTCGTCGAGCCCGTCGCGGGCAACATGGGGGTCGTCGCGCCGAGACCCGGGTTCCTGGGGGCCGTCTCCCGCCTCGCCCACGAGCACGGGGCGCTCGTCGTCGCGGACGAGGTGATCACCGGCTTCCGCCTCCGGCGCGGGACGATCCACCGTCGGCTGGGGCTCACCGCCGACCTCGTCACGTTCGGCAAGGTGATCGGGGGCGGGCTGCCCATCGGCGCCTACGGCGGCCGGCGGGAGATCATGGAGAACGTCGCCCCGATGGGCCCGGTCTACCAGGCCGGGACGCTCGCCGGGAACCCGGTCGTCATGGCGGCCGGGGCGGCGACGCTCGACGCGCTCACCCCGGCGATCTACCGGCGGCTCGAGCGGACCTCCTCGGCGATCGCCGAGGGATGGCGGACGGCGGCCGCCGAGGCCGGCGTCGAGGACTTCCCGCTCGCTCGCGTCGGATCGATGCTCGGCGTCACCTTCGCCGCGCGCGCGCCGCGCGATCTCGCCGAGGCGATGACCGTCGACCGGTCGCGGTACGCCCGGTTCTTCCACGCCATGCTGGAGGCCGGGGTCTACCTCCCGCCCTCCCCGCTCGAGACGACGTTCGTGTCCTCGGCGATCGGCCCGCGCGACGTCGGCCGGGCCGTCGCCGCCGCCCGGACCGCGTTCGCCGCGCTCGGGAGGCCCCGATGAACCGCCGGGACCGGCTCGCCTCGGCCCTGCGCGGCGAGCCCACCGACGTCGTCCCGGTCTGGCTCATGCGGCAGGCGGGCCGCCATCTGCCCGGATACCGCGCCCTTCGGGCCCAGCACCCCATCCTCGACCTCGTGAAGGACCCCGAGCACGCCGCCGAGATCACCCTCGAGCCGCTCGCCCGCTACGACCTCGACGCCGGGGTCGTCTTCGCCGACATCACCGTCCCGTTCCTCGGCCTCGGGGTCGACTTCCGGATGGTCGAGGGGGTCGGGCCCGTCATCGCCGTGCCGTTACGGGACCGGGCGGGCGTCGACCGCCTCCGACCGTTCGACGCCGAGCGGGACGCCGGCTTCGTCGGCGAGGCGATCCGTCGCTTCCGCGCGGCGCGCCCCGACCGGCCGATCGTCGGCTTCGCCGGGGGGCCGTTCACCCTGGCGTCCTACCTCGTCGAGGGCAAGCCGTCGCGCGACCACGAGGCGGCGAAGCGCCTCCTCTTCGCCGACGCGGCGACGTTCGGCGCCCTGCTCGACCGGCTGACGGAGATCACGATCGCCTACCTCACGATGCAGGCGCGCGCCGGCGCCGGGGCCCTCCAGCTCTTCGACACGTGGGCGGGATCGCTCCCCCGCTCCGCCTTCGAGCGCGAGGTGCTGCCGAGGCTCCGGACGATCTTCGACGCCCTCGCGTCCGAGCGCGTCCCGACGATCTACTTCAGCGTCGGGTCGAGCCACCTCCTCGAGCTCGAGGCCCGGTGCGGGGCGAACGCGCTCGGGGTCGATTCCCGGATGCCGCTCGACCGGGTCCGGGCGATCGTCGGCCCCGAGATCGCCCTCCAGGGGAACCTCGATCCCGCCGCGCTCCTGACCGATCCGGCGACCGTCGTCCGGATGGCGCGCGAGGTCCTGGACGCCCTGCCGGACGGACGGGGGCACATCTTCAATTTGGGCCATGGCGTCCCGCCCGCGACCGAACCGGCGATCGTGGAGAGGCTCGTCGGCTTCGTCCACGAGCATTCGGCGGCGAGGACGGCACGATGAGCGAACGGACGAGCGATGGCGCGCCGGGCCTCCTCCTCATGGGCTACGGGAGCCCGTCCGGGCCGGAGGACCTACCGGGCTTCCTCGCCGAGGTCCTCGGGGGTCGGACCCCCTCCGCGGCGATGGTGGCGGAGTACACCCGCCGCTACGACCTCATCGGCTGGTCCCCGCAGATGCGGATCCTCGAGGCGCTGCGCGGCAAGGTCGAGGCGCGGCTCGCCGCCCTCGGGACGCCGGCGCCCGTCTACCTCGCCACGAAGCACTGGACCCCGCACATCGCCGACGTCATCCCTCGGGCGGCCGAGGACGGGATCGAACGGCTCGTCGCCGTGCCCATCTCCCCGTACGCTTCCACGTGGATCCTCGCCCCGTACGAGCGGGCCATCGCGTCGGGGCGGGCCAACTCCGCCCGCCCGATCGAGGTGGAGCTGCGCTCGGGCTGGCACCTCCACCCGGCGTGGATCGGCTATTGGACCGGGGCGATCCGGCGCTCGGTCCGCCCCGGCCCGGACGCCCCGATGGTCTTCCTGTCGGCCCACAGCCTCCCGGAACGGATGAGGACGCTCGGCGACCCGTACCCCGAGCTCGTCCGGGCCACGGCGCGAACGATCGCCGAGGCCGCCGGTCTCGCCCGGTGGGAGTTCACCTACCAGAGCGCCGGGAACACCACGGAGCCCTGGCTCGGCCCCGACATCACCGAACGGATCGAGGCGTGGAGCTCGAAGGGCCGAACGGAGCAGTGGATCGCCCCGATCGGCTTCGTCTTCGAGCACCTCGAGGTGCTCTACGACCTCGACGTCCTCGTCCGGGAGTTCGCGGAGTCGAGGGGGGTCCCCTACCACCGCCTGCCGATGCCGAACTCCGACGACGCCCTCGTCGAGGCGATCGTCGCCACCGCCGGACGGTCCCGGAGGGCGTCGGATCGCCGCCGCGCGACGCCCCGGCGCCGGCGCGCGCCCGCGCGTCCTCGTACGAAACGGTAGGCCCCGTCGAATCCCCGTTCGCGGGAGCATGTCTATATAGTCACTGTAATCCTCGGCAGGACCCGAGCATGAGAGTGACGAGCGGCTTCCACGGGCGAAGGATCCAGAAGACCGGCGGCTCGACGTTCATCGTCTCCCTCCCGAAGACGTGGGTGACGGGACGGGGCCTCGGGGCGGGGGATGTCCTCCTCTTCTCCCCGCGACCGGACGGCTCGCTGACGGTCTATCCCGACCAGTCGCCGAAGGGGGAGGCGGCCCGGCGGACCGTGATCGTCTCGAACAAGGCCGAGGAGGCCCACCTCTTCCGGCTCCTCGTCTCCGAGTACATCGCCGGCGCCCCCCTCCTCGAGCTCCGCACGACCGAGCGGATGAGCGCCCGGACGAGGAACGTCATCCGCAGCTTCGCCCAGCGGATGATCGGGCCGGAGATCCTCGAGGAGACGGCCGACGCCGTCGTCCTGCAGGACGTGGTCGGCGCGAACCCGCTCCCGATCCCCTCGGTCATCCACCGGATGCACCAGATGGTGCGCGCCATGCACGTCGACGCCATGGCGGCGTTCAAGGCCCAGGACGCCTCGATCGCGAAGGACGTCGTCGAGCGGGACTGGGAGGTCGACCGGCTCCACTGGTTCGTGCAGAAGCAGGTCACGACCGCGCTGCGCGACGCCCGGGTCCTGACCTCCCTCGGGCTCACCCTCCCGGAGTGCGCGACCTACCTGCTCGCCTCCCGGACGCTCGAGCGGGTCGCCGACCACGCCGTCCGGATCGCGGAGACCGTCTCGATGCTCGGGAACGAGAGCCTGCCGCCCGCGCTCGTCGCCGACCTCGAGCGCCTGCACGGGGTCGCGGCGACGGTCCTCGCCGACGCCCTCGAGGCGCTCGACGCGAAGGACATCGAGCGGGCGAACACCGTGATCGACCAGGCCCAGCGGGTCACCCAGGAGCGCCAGAAGATCCTCCGGGAGATCGGCTCGAAGCGCGGCCGGATGGCGATCTCCCTCGCCTACGTGCTCGAGAGCCTCGAGCGGAGCGCCCTCTACGCGAGCGACCTCGCGGAGATCGCGATCAACCACGCCGTCGAGCGCCGGACGGACACCGTCGCGGTGGCGGCGTGACGCCGCCCGACGGGCCCGCTCAGAACATCACCGCGACGCCATCGTAGGCCGCGGCGAGGAGCCGGCCGTACTCCTCGGCCGTCGCCACCCGCGGGTTCGCCCCGGTCGCCGTGGAGGCGCGGGCCCGGGCGACGATCCGGTCGCGCCGGTCGGTGAGGGTCGAGGGGGAGAGCCCGGCGTCGGCGAGGGTCCTCGGGATGCCGAGAGGGAGGAAGAGGGCCCGCAGGCGCTCGGTGAGCGCCGAGCGGTCCTTGCCGGCCGACGCCCCGAGGAGGGGGGCGAAGCGGGCGAGGCGGTCGCGGACCGACGGGTAGTCGAACTCCGCGACGTACGGCAGGAGGACGCCGAGCAGGCGGCCGTGCGACGGGGCGTCCTCCTCCCCGCCGAGCGCCACCGCGAGCGCGTGGGCGGCGCCGAGCTGCGCGTTCGCGGCGGCGAGCCCCGCGAACGTCGCCGCGTGCTGGAGCTCGCCGCGCAGCTCGGCGTCGTCGGGACGGCGGGGGAGGGGCGGGAGCCGGGCGAAGGCGACCTCGAGCGCCTCGCGCGCCAGGGCGTCGGAGAACGGGTTCGCCCAGGCCGAGAGGAGCGCCTCGAGGGCCTGGGCGACGAGCTCCGCGCCGCCCTCGGCGGCGATCGGTCCGGGAAGGCTCACCGGAAGGGCCGGATCGAGGAGCGACCAGTCGGGGACGAGCTCGCGGGAGGCGAGTTCGAGCACGCCACCGTCCGGTCGGCGAACGAGGGCCGTCCACCCCGCGTCGGCGCCGCTGCCGATCGTCGAGGGGACCGCGGCGAACCGGGCGACCTGCCTCAGGTCGAGCTCGGTGAGCGGCGTGACGGCGTCGAGCTCGAGGTCGGGGCGGGCGTAGCGGACCCAGGCCGCCCGCGCCGTCTCGATGACCCGCCCGCCCCCGAGCGCGACGATCCAATCCGGCCGGTACCGTCGGAACCCCTCGGCCACCGCCTCGACCGAGGCGAGGCTCGGCTCGCGTCCGTCCGAGCGCGCGACCTCGGCCTCGGTCCCCCCGTGCGCGAGGAGCTCGGCGACCCGCCGCCCCCAGCCGAGCGCGTCGAGGGCCGGGTCGACGAGGAGACCGACGCGGCGCGCGTCGAGCCCCCGGAGGACGGCGAGCGCGTCGGGGCCGGTGGCGATCTTGGGGGCGAGGAAGAAGGCGCTCATCGGGAGAGGTCGCGCTCGGGCGGTCGACTACGCGCGGCGGCCCTGGCAGGTGGGACAGAACCCGGTGAAGGAGAACGACATCCCCTGGACGACCCATCCGTCGGGCCGCCGGTCGGTGAACGACTGGAGGACCGTGAGCTCGGCGGGGGGGATCGGGACCCGGATGATCCGACCGCAGCCGCGGCAGATCGCGTGGGCCGTCGCCTCGGGAGGAAC
>JASHUV010000009.1 GCA_030039825.1 Thermoplasmata archaeon | reverse complement strand
GGCGTCGCTCTACGGCAGCTGCCGGCAGTGCAACGTCCCGAGGACGCTCGACGAGATCGCCTCCAAGTCCCGGATCGGCCGGAAGGAGATCGGGCGCACCTACCGCTTCATGACGCGCGAGCTCAAGCTCAAGCTCATGCCGACGCGACCGCAGGACTACATCCAGCGGTTCTGCTCGGAGCTCAAGCTCAAGGGTGAGATCCAGACGCGCGCCAACGACATCCTCAAGCAGGCGACGGAGCGGGAGCTCACGAGCGGCCGGGGCCCCACCGGCGTGGCGGCCGCCGCGATCTACATCGCGAGCGTGCAGTGCGGGGAGCGCCGCACCCAGCGCGAGGTGGCGGAGGTCGCCGGCGTCACCGAGGTGACGATCCGCAACCGCTACAAGGAGCTCACCGAGAAACTGAACCTCCGGGTGATGCTGTAGGCCCGGGGTCGCCGACGTGAGCGTCGGGCCGCGTTCGGGGCGCGCCCCCCTTCCCATCGCCGTCCTCGCGTCCGGCGAAGGCAGCACCCTCGAGGCGATCGCGACGGCGATCGAGCGCGGGGCGCTCGCCGCCCGGATCGTCCTCGTCGTCGTCGACCGGGCCCGCGCCGGAGCGATCGAGCGCGCGGAACGCCACCATCTCCGGCACCGGCGGCTGTCGCGGGACGCGAGCGGGGAGGCGTGGGCGAAGGAGCTCGACGCCGCGCTGCGCGCGGCCGGGGCCGAGCTCGTCGTCCTCGCCGGATTCCTCGCCCTCCTCCCGCCGTCGTTCTGCGAGGACTGGACCGGTCGCGTCATCAACCTCCATCCGTCGCTCCTCCCGAACTTCGGGGGCCCGGGCCTCTACGGCGATCGCGTCCACGCGGCGGTCCTCGCGTCGGGCGAGCGGGAGAGCGGGGCGACGGTCCACCTCGTCACCGCCGAGATCGACCGGGGACCGATCCTCGCCCGAGCGCGGGTGCCGGTCGAGCCGGGCGACACGCCGGCGACCCTGCGGGCCCGGATCGGCCCCGTCGAGAAGGAGCTCCTGATCGCGACGATCGCGCGCTTCGCCGAGGGCGCCCTTCCGCTGCCCTACCGGGACGGGGAGCGGCCCGCCGACGGGCGGGCGGCCCGGGGCTGAGCGGGCCCGGGGGCCCTCAGCTCCGCGAGGGTCGTCGACCGCTCGGGGAGCTCGTAGCGCAGGACGTGCCGGGTCGTCTTCGGCGGGAACGGCACGCCGGAGCGGGCGCGCGCGACGACGTCCTCCTTCGTGAGGAGCGGGCCGGGCGACCAGCGCTCGAGGACGACGCCGGGATCGCCGTAGTCGAAGAGCCAGGCCGGGACCCGGTGCGCCCCGAGGAGCGTCAGCGCGTGGAAGCGGTGGTGCCCGTTGAGGATGACGAGGCTCTCCCGGGCGACCCAGATCGGGTCGCGGACGACGCCGTCGGCCTCGATCCTCTCCGTCAACGCCCGCACGGCGAGCGCGTCGACCTCCTCGTGCTCCAGGAGCTCCGCGCGCGGGAGCAGGGCGAACTCGGGGGGCCTCACGACACCGCCCCCGTCGAGAGCCGCGCCAGCGCCCGGCGGACGAACACCGCGACCATCTTGCGGCGGTAGTCCGGCGCGAGGAAGGTGTTGTGGACCGGGCGGACGGCCTTGCGGACCGCCTCGCCGAGCTCCCGGGCGCGCGCCTCGGTGAGGGGGGCCCCGACGAGCGGCGCCGTCAGCTCGTCGAACCGGCGGGGGTAGGTCTCGAGCCCGCCGGCGGCGATCGCGAGCGAACGGAGGCGTCCCTCCCCGAACGTCGCGCTCGCCGCCAGGCCGAGCTCGGGGAAGTCGAACGCCGGCCGGACGCGGAGCTTCTGGTAGGTGGCGGGCCGACCGCGCGCCGACGCCGGGACGCTCACGCCGACCAGGAGCTCGCCCGGGCCGAGGTGGTGACGGCGGATGCCGTCGCCGCGGTCGTCGTAGAGCGCGAGGACCGGGACCGTCCGGCGGCCGGACGGGCCCGCGATCTCGACGGAGGCGTCGAGGACGGCGAGCGCCGGGGCGAGGTCCCCGGAGAACGTCGCGTAGCATCGCTCCTTCTGCGGTACGACGTGGCAGCGATCCCCCTCGGCCTTCAGGCAGTATCCGAGGCTCTGCCGCCACGGGGCGCTCTGGTTGAAGAAGAAGCAGCGCGTCTCGACGAGCAGGTTCCCGCCGAGCGTCGCGCTCTCGCGGACGAGCGGCGTCGCGACCTCCCGGACCGCCTCGGAGAGGCCCGGGTAGTCGCGGGCGACGGCGGGGTCCCGCTCGAGCTCGCCGAGCCGCGTCATCGCGCCCCAGCGGCCCGGGCCGCGCTCGGTCAGCTCCCGGACGCCGTCGAGCGCGACGAGGTGGGGCTTCGGGTTCAGGTGCATCTTGTAGTTCGGCAGGAGATCGGTCCCGCCCGCGAGCCAGTCGAACCCGCCGGCGAGCCCGCCCGTGAGCCTCAGGGTCTCCTCGACGGTCGTCGGCCGATGGAGCTCGAAGGGATGCAGGTGCACGGCGTCAGCCCCCCTTCCAGCGACGGCCGGACCTCGTGCGCTCCTCGATCCCCCGGACGACCCGGTCCGGGGTGATCGGGAGCTCGTAGAAGCGCACGCCGATGGCGTCGTAGACCGCGTTCGCGACCGCCGGCAGCGTCGCGATGAGGGGACCCTCGCCGGCCTCCTTCGCCCCGAACGGTCCCTCGGGGTCGTCCGTGCCGACCAGGAGGCACTCCACC
>JASHUV010000157.1 GCA_030039825.1 Thermoplasmata archaeon | reverse complement strand
CGTGCACCACGGTTACCTCGCCAACCTCGCCTCGCCGAAGCCGCCGATCCTCGCCCGGAGCCGGGGGGCCCTCCTCGACGAGATCGGCCGGGCCGAGCGGATCGGCGTCGACGTCCTGATCGTCCACCCCGGCGCGCACCTTGGCGAGGGCCTCGACGCGGGGATCCGCCGGGTGAGCGAGAGCCTGAACGAAGCGTTCGCGGCGACGCCCGGGGCCCGTGTCCGGACCCTGCTCGAGAACATGGCCGGGCAGGGGACGACGCTCGGCGCGCGCTTCGGCGAGCTCGCCCGGATCCTCGACGGCGTCGACGATCGCGCGCGGGCGGGAGTGGCCATCGACACCTGCCACCTCTTCGCGGCGGGGCATGACTTCCGGACCGAGGAGCAGTACGGGGCCCTCATCGACGAGCTCGACGGAGAGATCGGTCTCGACCGGGTCGGGGCGTTCCACGTCAACGACGCGAAGTGGCCGCTCGGCTCGCACAAGGATCGCCACGAGAACATCGGGGCCGGGACGATCGGGCTCGACGGCTTCCGCCACTTCGTCCGGGACGAACGGTTCCGGGACCGCCCCGCGTTCCTGGAGACGCCCCTCGGCGAGGACGGGTACGGCGCCTACGAGCGCGATCTCGCCGCGCTGAAGGCGCTGCGCGAGGACGGGGACGCGCCGCCGGCCTCCCGGGCGCCGGGGACCCGGCGCCGCCCGAGGCCGACGTGACCTCCCTCGCGGCGAGCGTGGGGGCGGCCCTCGTCTCCCTCGGCCGGGCGGACCCGGGCCTCACGGTCCTCGACGCGCTCCCGGCCGAGGACGGCTGGTCCGCGGAGTTCGCCCGCGAGTTCCCGGACCGGCACTCCCGTCCCTCCCGCGCGGGCCCCGGGATCGTCCGCGCGGCGATCGAGGCGTCCGGGGACGGTCGGCCGGCCCTCGCCCTCGCGAGCGCGCTCGCCATCGCCGTCCGGGGGTACCCCGACCTCCGGGAAGCGGCCGAGCGCCGCCGACCGCTGCGCCTCCTCGCCGATCCCCGGGCGAGCGAGGAGGTCGACGCGCCCCCCGCGGGACCCATCGTCGATGACCTCGGCGTGACCCGGGGGCTCCCCGGGACGACCGTCGTCGTCCCGAGCGGGCCCGCGACGCTCCTCCTCGCCCTGCGGGCCGTCGCCGGGGAGGCCGGGCCGGTCTACGTGAGGCTCCCCCCGGCGACCGACCCTCCCGGCGTGGAGCCGACGTTCGAGCTCGGCCGCGCCGCCGAGCTCCGACCGGGCCGTGACCTGACGATCGCCGCGATCGGGGGGGCCGTCCCGGGCGCCCTCGAGGGGGCGGAGGAGCTCGCCCGCGTCGGGATCTCCGCGCGCGTCCTCGACGTCGCGTCGGTGAAGCCGATCGACGAGAAGGCCCTCCTGAGGGCGGCCCGGGAGACCGGGGCGATCCTCACGATGGAGGAACACGGGGCGCTCACCGGCCTCGGGGCGGCGGTCGCCGCCGTCGTCAGCGAGGAGCACCCGGTCCCCGTGCGCCGCCTGGGGGCGCCGGACGTCCTCGCCGATCGGGCGGCCTCCGGGCGGCGCTCCGACCCCTTCGGCCTCTCCCGCGAGCACCTCCTCGAGGCCGCCTACGAGCTCCTGAGGGCGCGGGGCAAGGTTCAGTAGGGCGCGGGTCTCGGGAGGGTCGAGGCGACGATGAAGCTCTTCCTCGACACCGCGAGCGTGACCGACATCCGAACGATGTGGGACCAGGGGATCCTCGACGGGGTGACCACGAACCCGACCCTCGTGGCCAAGGAGGGCCGCAAGTTCGAGGACGTCATCCGGGACATCTGCGCGATCGGTCTCCCGTCGGTCTCGGCGGAGGTCGTCGGGACGACCCCGGAGCAGATGGTCGCCGAGGGCCGCCATCTCCGCGGGCTCCACAAGTCGGTGTACGTGAAGTGCCCGATGACGCCGGCCGGACTGAAGGCGACGAAGATCCTCGCGGGGGAGGGGACCCGGGTCAACATGACCCTCGTCTTCTCGGCGAACCAGGCGATGCTCGCCGCGAAGGTCGGCGCCGCCTACGTGAGCCCGTTCATCGGGCGGCTCGACGACCAGGGCCAGAACGGGCTCGAGCTCGTCGAGGACATCGTGCAGATCTTCCGCAACTACCACTTCACGACCGAGGTCCTCGTGGCGAGCGTGCGCCACCCGGTGCACGTGCTCGAGGCCGCGAAGATCGGGGCCGACATCTGCACGATGCCCATGGACGTCATGCAGAAGCTCGTCCAGCATCCCCTCACCGACATCGGGCTCGCCCGCTTCCTCAAGGACTGGGAGAAGGTACCGAAGGGGTGAGACGACGGCCGAAGCCGGCGATCGCGACCCCGCGCCGCTCGTCGAGAAGTACCTCCGTCTCACCGACGAGGCGCTCGGGAAGGTCCGGGCCGCGCCGCCGGGCCGCTCCTTCCTCGCGGGCGCCGCCGAGGATTTCCTCGCGATGGCGCGGGCCTACCTCTCCGACGCGCGGCACTTCCACGCCACCGGGGACGATCCCCGGGCCCTCGCCGCGGCGAGCTACGCCCACGGCTGGCTCGACGCCGGCGTGCGCCTCGGCATCCTCGACGGGGGGGACGACGACGTCCGGTTCACGCCGTACAAGTGAGCGCCCGGCGGCGCCGCCCCTCCTCGACGAGGGGGCGGTCCGGGCGATCGAGGCCCACCTGAAGGAGCGCGAACGCCGGCGCGACGCGCTCGCGGAGACGAGCCGGGTGCTCCGTCGGCAGGCCCAGGCGGCGATGGCCCACCTCCACGAGGGCCGGACCGTCGACCGGGAGATCCTCGGGATCGCCCGCGACGCGCGCGCCCTCGCCGAACGCCTTCGGGAGGAGGTGGGGGCCGACGGCGGGATCGCGCACGACGCCCTGCAGGAGAGCGTCGAGGCGATCCTCCTCCACCGGCTCGTCCGGCACCGGCCCTTCCCCTCGCCGCGCGATCTCGCGGTCCCGCCGGAGGCCTATCTCGCCGGCTTCGCCGATCTCGTCGGGGAGGTCCGGCGGCTCGCGCTCGAAGCGCTCACGCGCGGCGCGATCCTCGAGGCGCGCGAGCACCTCGCCGAGATGGACCAGCTCTTCCGCACGCTCGCCCGCTTCGAGAGCCCGCGGGCGATCCTCGCCTTGAAGCCGAAGCAGGACTCCGCCCGCGCGCTCCTCGAGCGGACGCGCGGCGACGTCGCCCTCGCTGGCATCCTCGAGCGCGCCGGCCTCGCCCGACGGGGGAGCGAGGAGGCCGCATGAGCGAGCCGCCCGCCCGGATCGGGATCATCGGGGGCTCGGGGGTCCAGGAGATCTTCGAGGGGGCGCCGACGCGCCGCCACCAGATCGCCACGCCGTGGGGTCCTCCCTCCGGCCCGATCGAGCAGGGGAGCGTCGGCGGGGTCGACGTGCTCTTCCTGCCGCGGCACGGCCCGGGCCACTCCCTCCCGCCGCACCGGGTGAACTACCGCGCCAACATCGACGCTCTCCGCTCGCTCGGCGCCGAGACGATCGTCACGGTGAGCAGCGTCGGCTCCCTGCGCGAGGAACTTCCCCCCGGGACCTTCGTCCTTCCGGAGCAGTTCATCGACCTGACGAAGCAGCGCGCGACGACGTTCTACGACGGGGGCCGGGTCTACCACGTCTCGCTCGCGGACCCCTTCTGCCCGCGCCTCCTCGCGGCCGCCGCGCGGACGGGGGAACGCGTCGGGATCCCCTTCGCGCGAGGGACGACCTACGTGTGCGTCGAAGGACCGAGGTTCTCGACGCGCGCGGAGTCCCGCTGGTTCCGCTCCCTCCCGGCCGACATCATCGGGATGACGCTCGTCCCCGAGGTGACGCTCGCGCGGGAGCGCGCGCTCTGCTACGTCTGCCTCGCGATGGTCACCGATTTCGATGTGTGGGCCGAGCGTCCCGTCGAGGCCGAGGAGATCGGGCGGACGATGCGGGCGAACGCGGACCGGATGCGCCGCGTGCTCGCGGCGCTGATCCCCGAGGTGGCGGGGGCGCGGGACTGCCCGTGCCCGAAGGCGCTCGACGGCGCCGCGCTCTGAGGGGAAGGCTTCCGGATCGCCCGATCACTCGGCCGGGCCGCGCCGGACCGTGATCGGGATCACGCCGGCGGCGAACTCACGCTCGGAGATCTCGACCGGGTCGACGAGCGTCGCCGGGATGTCGAGGAGGATCGGGGCGCCGAGGGAGACCTGGAGCGCGCGGGCACCGAGGATCCGCGCCCGCTCGAACCGTGTGAACTCCGCCGCCGCGGGCTCGCTCGCGGCGGTCGCGGCATCCGACACGGAATCGTCACGGGCGGCCGGGAGGGCGGCGGCCGTCAAGGGCTCGGCCACTTGAGCTACTCTATATACCATTTGCCGCGCGGGGGGCTGGGTCCCATAATTCATAGCGCGCCTCCGAGCGCCCGGGCGCGGGCGAGGAGATCGAGGTTCTTCGTGATCACCCGCCATCCGGCCTCCCGCCGCTGCATCACTGCGGTCCGAGCTCGCAGGAATGGCCCCTGGTGCCGCTTCATGGCGGAGAACGCTCCTTCGACGTTCGCTCGGAACCGGTACGTCTCCTGG
>JASHUV010000156.1 GCA_030039825.1 Thermoplasmata archaeon | reverse complement strand
GGTACCGGCCTCGATCCAGTCGGCGCCGCCCTCGACGGCCTCCGTCGCGGCCTGGAGCGCCCGCGGAAGGTTCTCGAAGTCGAGGGCGACCTGGAGGACCGGCCGCTCGAGCTTCACGTCGGCGCGAGGAGTCGCGGGTATAAACGGTGGGGCGCGTCCGGCTGCGATGGCCCTCGAGGCGCCCGCCGGCGGGCGCGTCCGGATCATCGAGGGGGACGCCGCCCGGCTTCCGACCGTCGGCGACGGGTCGGTCGACCTTGTCGTCACGAGCCCGCCCTACCCGATGATCCCGATGTGGGACGCCGCGTTCGACCGGGCCGGCGCGCCCGACTTCGAGACGCGGCACCTCCTGCTCGACTCGGCCTGGGCCGCGTGCCGGCGGGCGCTCCGACCGGGGGGGATCCTCGCCATCAACATCGGGGACGCGCTGCGGGGCGACGCGCAGGGGTTCCGGCTCTGGTCGAACCACGCGCGGGTCATGGTCGGCTGCGAGCGTCTCGGGTTCCGTCCGCTCCCCTACCTCCTCTGGAAGAAGCCGACGAACCGTCCGAACGCCTTCCTGGGCTCCGGGTTCGACCCGCCCAACGCCTACGTGACGCTCGACTGCGAGTTCATCCTGCTCTTTCGGAACGGCGCGCTCCGGCGATTCCCCAAGGGCGATCCCCGCCGGGCCGTGAGCCGCTACTCCAAGGCGGACCGGGACCGTTGGTTCTCCCAGGTCTGGGGGGACGTGCGCGCCGCTCGCCAGGAGACCGAGGGCCGTCGGACCGGGGCGTTCCCGCCGGAGCTCCCCGAGCGGCTCATCCGGATGTTCTCGGTCGTCGGGGACACCGTCCTCGACCCGTTCGCGGGGACCGGCACGACGCTCTGGGCGGCCTCCCGTCTCGGCCGCGACGCCGTGGGGGTCGAGATCGACCCGGACCTGTGCGCGGCGCTCCGGGCGCGAGCCGACCGGCTCAGGGCGGCGGTCCGCCCGGCGCCGGAGGACGCCGCGCCTCGATCTCCTCGCTGACCGCCCGCTCGAGGTAGGCGAGGGCGTGGTCGCTCAGCCGGTCGAGGTGGAGCAGGAGGTAGTGGAGGTAGACGCGCTCCGGTCGGGTCGACGGTCCCGGGCGGTGCGGACGGTGCCCGGGCTCCGGCGCCTCGGGCGCGGGCCGCACGCTCTCGAGCGTCGCCGGGTGATGCTCGCCCTCCGTGCCGTGGAGGGCCCGACCCGTCGATCGCGTCAGCGGCGGGTAGACGCGGTCGACCGGGTCGAGGGCGGTCGCCTCCTCCTCGGGCGCGGGGTCGGGGGTCGCGGCCGCCGCCGGCGCGCCGCGCCTCGGAAGGGTCGCGGCGAGGGCCGGCCGGTACGGGGCCACGCCGGGCCTCGCGTCGTCCTGGAACTCGGCGATCGGGCGGCCCCCGATCTCCTCGGCGATCTTCCGGACGCTCCAGGAATCCCGGCGGCGCGGGGGGAGATCGGCCGGGTCGAGGCTCATCGGCGGCGACCGGGGGGCCGCGGGAGATAAACCCGCGCTTCGAGGGGCGGCCCTCGGCGGCCTACCGGGGAGGTCCGGACGGGAACGCCGCCCCGGTCAGGAGCTCGTACTCCGGCGTCGAGGCGACGACCGCGAGGGGGAGGTGGGCCGAACCGAACCTCAGGAGGCCCTCGGAGTAGCCCGCCTCCTTCGGGAGCCGGGCCCTCGGGAGCCAGTCGGCCTCCGCGCCGGTGAGGCGGAAGAACCGCGTCGCGCCCTCGGAGACCTCGGGAAGCCGGAGGAGGAGCGTCGCCCTCAGGTTCCTCAATAGCGATCGGCCGCTCTCGGTCCGGAGGAAGTCGTCCGGGTTCTGGCTCGCGATCAGGAGACCGGTCCGGTAGTGCCGGACGTGCCGGGCCAGGCGGTCGAGGAACTCGGCGGTGCGGGCGTCCCGCGCGAGGAGGTGGGCCTCGTCGACCACGACGATCTTCGGCCGGTCGTTCGCCCGGAGGCGCGCGTAGACGGCGTCGAGCAGGAACGCCGCGTAGAACGACTGCTGGGCCTCGGCGACCCCGCTCAGGTCGAGGACGAGCGGCGTCCGCTCCCAGTCGACCGTCGTCGGGCCGTCGAGGTGGCGGAGGGACCCGGAGGCGAAGACCTCGAGGAGGGCGGGCAGTCGTCCCGCGCCGCCCGGGGTCCTCGCGACCTCCTCCCGAAGGTCCGCGATCCGCGGGCTCGGCCGGCCGGCCTCGTACAGGGCGGCGACGGCCCGGTCGAGCGCCGCGCCCTCCTCGTCGGTCAGGCTCGGGAAGAGCGTCCGGATCACCGCGGCGACGCGCGCGATCCGCTCGGAGCGCTCGGCGTCCTCCCCGGCCGGCTCGAGCGGGTTGATGCGAGCTCCCTCCGGAGCCGCGGGTCGGACGACCTGGCCCCCCGTGGCCTCGGCGAGGGGGCCGAACTCGCCGAGCGGGTCGATCACGTAGAGCTCGAGATCCGGCCGCGCCCACCGGCTTCGCAGCGCGAGGAGCGCCGCGGCGAACGATTTCCCCGCGCCGGTCATCCCGAAGATCCCCCAGGAGTAGCTCGCGTGCCGCCACCGGTCGAGCACGACCGGCGCGGCGTCGTCGAGGAGGAGCCCGACGAGGATCCCCCCCGGCTCGAGGACGGCCTCGTCGATGAACGGGAAGAACGCCCCGAGGCCGTCGGTCGGGAGCGTGTGCCAGTAGCCGGGAGGCCGCCGCTCCGTCCCGGCGAGATCGGGCGCCCCGTCGGCCTCCGCCGCCTCGAAGTACGGCACCCGCGCGCGGAAGCCGAGCGCCTCCAGGCGACCGACGAGCTCGGCGCGCACGGCCTCGGCCTTCGGGAGGCTCGCGCCGCGCGCGAGGAAGCTGACGCCGACCTTGAAGAGCTCCTGGTCGCCGGCGCTGACCCGTCGGGCCAGTTCCCGGGCGTTCTCCGCCTCGAGCTCGAGGTCGGCGGTCCGCGCCGTGCCGTCGGGCCGTCCGTCGGCGAGCTCGGTCTCCGCGACGGCCCCCGCTCCCTCGAGGATCTCCATCGACCGCGCCCTCGGCATCCGGTGGGCCTGGATCCTCAGCGCCGTGCGACCGGACGTCGGCAGGAGCCGACCGAGGAATCCGAACGGGACCTCCTTCGGCAGCTCGCGGAGGAGCACGGGGAGGGCGAACCCTCCCGGATCGAGGACCCAGGAGCTCCCCTCGCGACGCCGCGTCACGCCCCCTCCCCGAACGGCACGCGTCGGCGCCCGAACCAGGCGGCGACGCCCCCGGAGAGGCCGAGCACGGCGCCCCGG
>JASHUV010000155.1 GCA_030039825.1 Thermoplasmata archaeon | reverse complement strand
CGCGTCCTCTTCCCCTCCTCGAACCTCGCCGTGCGCGCCGACGTCCAGGGCGTCACGGCGATCCCCGTGCCGGACCCGGGCGACCGGCGGCGCCCGTTCGGACGGGACCTCGCGATCGGGCGGGACGCCTCCGACCTCATCGACCCCGGCGTCGACGTCATCGTCGGGAACGACGAGAAGGCGGGCGCCCTCGAGTGGCGGACCCGCCCGGACGGCCGCCCGGTCTTCGCGATGATCCTGCACGACGTCGCCCTCCACACCTTCGACACCCTCCGGCCGCACGACCCGCCCGGGGGGCTCCGCCAGAAGGTCGGGAACTGGCTCGACCGACGGGCGCTCCAGAAGCTCGAGGGGAACGCCCTCTCGAGGGCCCGGGTCATCCTCATCCCCTCGGAGATGAACCGCGAGCTCCTGCGCGCGAAGTACGGGATCGCCGACGCCCGCGTCCAGCTGATGCCCCACGGGGTCCCCGATCCGATCGACGCCGGTACGGCCGCCGAGGCCCGCCTCGCCCTGAAGGTCCCCGCCGACGTCCCGGTCCTCTCCTTCATCGGCCGCAATCCCGAGCGGCAGGGACTGCCGACCGCCCTCGCCGCCTTCCGGAAGGTCCGGGCGCTCTTCCCGGGCGCCCGGCTCCTCGTCGTCGGCAGCCCCGCCCCGTCGGAGTCCGGCGTCGTCGGGCTCGGCGTCGTCGACGAGCTCACGAAGGCGAGGGTGCTGAGGGCGAGCCACCTCTTCGTCTTCCCGGCGCGCTACGAGGGCTTCGGGCTCGCCCCGCGCGAGGCGATGCGCTACGGCGTCCCGGCGATCGTGAGCCGCCACGTCCCGCTCGAGGGGATCGACCCGAAGAGCGCGGTCCGGATCGTCGACTCCGACGACCCGGCCGACTACGCCGCGGAGATCGCGGGCCTCCTCGCCGACCCGGCGAAATGCCGCGCGATGGGGGAGGCGGGGCGCCGGTACGCCGACGCGTTCAGCTACGGCCGGATGGCCGAGCTGTTCGAGCGCTTCCTCGCCCCGTCGCTCGGCTGAGCGTCGAGGGGCGCCGCCGGACCGATCCCCTCGCCGAACTCCTCGAGCCGCCACTCCGAGGTGCCCCGCCGTCCCGCGAGGGATCGGCGGCTGCCGGAGCGGAGGTTCCAGGCCACGCCGCCCGGGAGCGCCCCCGACTCGAGCAGGTCGAGCCGCTCGCCCATCTCCCTCCGGCGCGCGGCGAACGGGTCGGGTTCCCCCGGGGCGACGAGCGGACGGGGGGCCCTGAGCTCCCGGAGGGTCCCCGACCCGACCCACCAGACCCCGACCCGCTCTCCCCGCTCGGCGACCGGGCGGGCGAGGATGCGGCGCGCGAGGGACTCCCGGGGGACCGCGAGCGCGACCCAGTCCGCCCACGCCCGCCGGCGGAGCGCCTGGCCGAGCACCTTCGGCCCGTCGGCGATCTTGAGCTCGACGAGGCCGATCTCCCGGTCGCGCCGGGCGACGATGTCGAAGTCGTCCGTGCCGTCAGGATCGACCCACACGCGGTAGCCGCGCGGCTCGAGGAAGGCGCGGACCGCCGGGGCGAGCTCCCGTTCGTGCCGCGGCGACGGCGAGGCCGGCCTCACGGGGAGCTCCTCAGGAACCACTGGTCGAGGCGACGCCGGTCGAGCCGGACGAGGATCGGGCGACCGTGGGGACAGGCGTACGCCGGCCCCTCGAGGCGGTCGAGCTCCTCGAGGATGCGCGCCATCTCCTCCGCGGAGATCACATCGCCCCCCCGGACGGCGGCGTGGCAGGCGATCGAGGCGGCGCGCTTCGCCTCCCACGCCTCGGTCGGGGCGCCGCGGCCGCCCTCGGCGAGCTCGTCGAGGAGCTCGAGGAGGGCGGGGGCGCTCGCGCGCCGCCCGCGGTAGACGGGAAGGCCCTCGACGCGCCAGGTCGACGGGCCGAACGGGACGATCCGGAAGCCGGCCGAGGCGATCGCCTCGCCGTTCGCCCGGAGCGCGGCGGACTGCCGGGCGGTGAGCGTCACCGGGACCGGCTCGACGAGCGCCTGCCGCGCGAGGCGGCCCGTCCGGCGGAGCGTGTCGTAGACGACCCGCTCGCTGGCGGCGTGCTGGTCGACGAGGACGAGGGCGTCGTCGCTCTCGGCGACCCAGTACAGGCGGAAGAGCGGGCCGAGCAGCGCGAGCTTCGGACGGTCCCGGACCCCCTCGACCCGGACGGGGCCGGGATCGGCGTCGAGGCGCAGGGGCCGGCCCGCCGTGGGACCCGGGCCCCCGGCGCGCGTCCCGACCGCGACCGGCGAGGACGCGGAAGGGACGGCCGGCCCGCCCGGCTCCGCTCGGGGGGTCGGGACGGCGTCGACCCGGGTCGACGGCGCCGTCGCGGCCCCCGTCCCCGGCCGCAACGCCTCCCGGACCGCGCGGCGGAGACGGTCGGCCACGTCGCGCTCCTTCGCGATCCGCACCTCCCTCTTCGTCGGGTGCACGTTCACGTCGACCCGAGCGGGGTCGATCGTGAGGTCGACGGCGCCGATCGGGTAGCGTCCGCGGGGAAGGTAGTCGGTGTAGGCGAGGCGGACGGCCGCCGCGAGCGATCGGGAGACGACGGCCCGCCCGTTCACGGCGATGTGGAGACCCCCCGCGCTGCCGCGGGAGACCGTCGGCCGTGACAGGAGGGCCCGGAACGCCACGCCGGACCCGTCGTCGGCGGCGCGAAGGTCGATGCTCTCGCCGAGGAGCTCCGGGCCGAGGACGCGGACCGCCGCGTCGGCGAGCGACGCGCTCGGCGGGAAGCGCGCGAGCTCGCCCGCCTCGGCCTCGAGCGTGAGCCCGACGCCCGGGCGAGCGAGGTAGAGGGCCCCGAGGACCCGAGTGACCTCGACCTGCTCGGCCGCCGGGGATCGTTGGTGCTGGCGGCGGGCCGGTGTGTTGAAGAAGAGGTCCCGGACCTCGACCGTCGTCCCGGGCGGCGCTCCCTCGACGAACTCCCGGGTGAGGTGCCCCCCCTCGACCTCGATCCCGTGCGCGGCGTCGGCGCCCGCGGTCCGGGAGAGAAGGCGGAGCCGGGCCACGGCGGCGAGGGAGGCGAGCGCCTCGCCCCGGAAGCCCATCGTCCGGAGGCCGCCGAGATCCTCGAACCGGGCGAGCTTGCTCGTCGCATGGCGTTCCACGGCGAGCGGGAGCTCGGCCGGAAGGATGCCGAGGCCGTCGTCCCGGACCGTCACCGCCGAGAAGCCGCCGAGCGCGAGGGCGATCCGGACCTCGGTCGCCCCGGCGTCCCAGGCGTTCTCGACGAGCTCCTTGACCACGGAGGCCGGGCCCTCGACGACCTCACCGGCCGCGATGCGGGCGACGGTCGCCTCCTCGAGGCGGAGGATCGGGCGCCGCTCCGGCCGCGTCGGTTCGGTCATCGCGCCCCGGAGCCCGGGCCGAGGCGTCGGCGGGCCTCCGTGAGCCACCGGAGCGCCTCGAGCGGGGTCATCCGGTCCGGATCGATGGCCTTAAGCTCGGCGTCGAGCGGGCTCGGCGCCGGAGCGTCCGCGACGAGGAGCGCCTGGGTGTAGCGGAGGGGCGCCCGCCCTTTCGGCGGCGCGTCGGCCAGACGCGGCCCCTCGACCTCGAGCCGCTTCAGGAGGCGCTCGGCCTCGGACAGCAGCGGGGCGGGGAGGCCGGCGAGCCGAGCGACGTGGATCCCGTAGGATCGGTCCGTGCTCCCGGGAAGGAGCCGGTGGAGGAGGACGATGGTGCCGTCGGACTCCGTGGCCGCGAGGTGAGCGTTGCGGGCCCCCGGGAGCGCCTCGACGAGCTCGGTGAGCTGGTGGTAGTGGGTGGCGAGGACCGTGCGGCACCGGACGACCGTGGCGAGGTGGCGCAGCGTCGCCCAGGCGAGCGCGAGTCCGTCGAACGTGCTCGTCCCCCGCCCGACCTCGTCGAGCAGGACGAGCGAGCGCTCGTCGGCCCCGGCGAGGATCTCGGCGACCTCGCTCATCTCGACGAGGAAGCTCGACTTCCCGCGACCGATCTCGTCGGTGAATCCCATCCGGGTGTAGAGGCTCGAGACGATCCCGATCTCGGCGAACTTCGCCGGGACGAAGGCGCCGGCCTGCGCGAGCACCACGATGAGCCCGATCTGGCGCATGTAGGTCGACTTCCCGGCCATGTTCGGTCCGGTGAGGACGAGCAGGCGCGGGGCGTCCTCGCCGAGGTCGGTGTCGTTCGGCACGAACCGCCCGGACAGCGTGCGCTCGAGGACCGGATGGCGCGCCTCGCGCAGCTTGAGCGCGGTCGTCGCCGTGACGGTCGGCCGGACGTGGCCGCGCTCGACGGCGAGATGCGCGAAGGTCAACAGCGCGTCGAGCTCGCCGAGCGTCCTCGAGAGTCGGTAGAGCCCGGGGGTCGCCGCCTCGACCTCGGCGAGCAGGCGCTCCCAGGCGGCGGCCCCGGCGGTCGCCGCCGCCTCGCGCGCCGCGAGGACCCGTCCCTCGATCGCCTCGAGCGCCTCGGACGTGAAGCGCTCGCCCCCCGAGATCGTCTGCTTGCGCCGGAAGTGGGACGGCACCCGGGGAAGGTTCGGCCGCGTGACCTCGAAGTAGTAGCCGAAGACCTGGTTGAACCCGACCCGGAGGGTCCGGATCCCGCTCGCCTCCTGCTCGCGCCGTTCGAGCGCCGCGAGCTCGGCGAGGCCCTTCGCCTCCTCCGCGAGCTCGGCGTCGACCTCGGGGGCGTGCCCCGGGCGGAACCGGCCGACCTCGTCGGGCGACCCGGGATCGGCGTCGGGCAGCGCCCCCTCGAGCCGCCGGGCGAGCGCGGTCAGGGGATCGATCCGGTCCGCGACCACCGCCAGCCGACCGGGCGGCGCCGGGATCCCTCGCAAACGGTCGGCGATCACGGCGGCCGCGACGAGGCTCTCGCGAAGGCTGCGGAGCTCGGCGGGGCGGACGC
>JASHUV010000154.1 GCA_030039825.1 Thermoplasmata archaeon | reverse complement strand
CCCTCCGGGACCATCGCCGCTTCCGCGGGCGTCCTGAGCCCGCAGAGCTTCACGAACGTCTTCAACGCCGCCCCGGCCGGAGCACGCCCTTCGCGAGCGCGAACTCGGCGTTGAGGATCGAGCCGCCCGCCCCGCCGCGAACGGCGTTGTGGGAGAGCACGAAGAACCGCAGGTACGGCGCCTCCCACCGGACCCGGCCGACGACGGCCGCCATCCCCCGGGCCCGGCCCTGCCCCGCCCAGCGGTCGAAGAGCGGCTGGGGCCGGTCGGGGGCCTCCCGGACCTCGACGGGCGGGTGCGGCGCCGTCGGGAGCCCGAGCTCACCGAGAGGGTCGAACGACCGCCAGGCCGCCAGGAGGTCGCGGCGGGCGGGGCGGGCGCCGGCCTCGACGGTGACCGCCTCGAGGTGGCCTTCCCGGGTGCCGACCCGCACGCAATGGGCATGGAAGGGGATCGTCGCCGGGACGATCCTCCCCCGGGAGACCCTCCCGAGCAGGTGGCGCGACTCGAGCGCGAGCTTCTCCTCCTCCTCCTCGATGAACGGCACCACGTTGTCCGTGACCGCGAGGCTCGGGACGCCGGGATAGCCGGCCCCGGAGAGCGCCTGGTAGGTCGCGACATGGACGGCCCGCGGCCGGAGGAGCGAGAGGACCGGGGCGAGCGCGAGGACGAGACCGGTCGCCGAGCAGTTCGCGTTCGTCACGAGGGGCGCCGTCCGGGCGGACGGCCGGAGGAGGCCGAGGTGCTCCCCGTTGACCTCCGGGAGGAGGAGCGGATGGTCCGGGTCGAGGCGGTGATCGGAGGAGTTCGAGAAGACGGCGACGCCGCGTCGGATGAGCGCGCTCTCCACCGGCCCGGCCGTCCCGCTCGGCAGGGCGCCGAAGGCGATCTCCGCCTCGCGCGCCACGCGCCCCGGGCCGGCCCGGACGAGGCGTCGGCGGGCGAGCTCCGCCGGGCACTCCTCGGCGAGCCGCCAGACCTCCTCGAGCCGCCGACCCTCGGAGCGTCCCCCTCCGACGAGGAGCGCGGCGTCGAAGAGCGGGTGGCCGGAGAGCATCCTCAGGAACTCCTGCCCGATGTACCCTCCCGCGCCGAGGACGGCCGCCGCGAAGCGCGGGCTCACGGGAGGAACCCCCCGCGCATCATCAGGTCGGCAAGGACGACGGCCGTCGCGGCCTCCACGACGACCACCGCGCGAGGGACGATGCACGGGTCGTGACGGCCGGTCACGACGACGGTCGCTCCCTCCCGGGTTATGAGGTCGACGGTCTCCTGCGGTCGCGGCACCGAGGGCGTGGGCTTCACCGCGACCCGCAGGACGAGCGGCATCCCGGTCGACAGTCCCCCGAGGATCCCGCCGGCATGGTTCGTCCGGGTCGCCACCCGGCCGGCCGGATCCCAGTAGAACGCATCGTTATTGGTCCGTCCGGTCGCGCGCGCGACCGCGAAACCGTCCCCGAACTCGACGCCCTTGACGGCCGGCACGGCGAAGAGGAGGTGGGCGAGCTCGCTCTCGAGCGGGTCGAAGAACGGCTCCCCCACCCCGACGGGAAGACCTTCTGCCCGGCACTCGATGACACCGCCGAGGCTGTCGCCGCTCCGTCGGGCCGCAGCGATCGCCCGTTCCATCTCGGAGGCCCGCTCCCGGTCCGGCACCCCCACCTCGTGGGCGTCGCGACGGCGGCGGAGCTCCGCGAGCGGGAGGGGCACCGGGCCGCGCAGGGCGACCCGACCGATCGATCGCGTGAAGGCGGCGATCCCGATCCCGCGGGCGGCGAGGAGGGTCTTCGCGAGACCTCCGGCGGCGACGATGCCGACGGTCATACGGCCGGAGAAGATCCCGCCCCCGGAGAGGTCGACGCCCGGACCGTACCGAACGAGGGCCGGGTAATCCGCGTGCCCCGGCCGCGGCCGTCCCTTCAAGCGCTCGTACGGCCCCCGCCGAACGTCGACGTTCGCGACGTGCATCCGGATCGGTCCGCCGTCCGCGAGCCCGCCGTGGACGCCCCGGTCGATGAGCAGTTCGTCGGGCTCCTGCCGGCGGGACGCGAGGCGTCGCCCCATCGCCCGCCGCCGATCGAGGTCGTGCTGGAGGGCCGCGACGTCGACGGGGGTCCCCGCCGGGACCCCGGACACGACGACGCCGACCTCGGGTCCGTGGCTCGCGCCGAACAGCTCGATCCGGAAGGAGCGTCCGAACTCCATCGTCACGGGCCGACCACCATCCGGACCCCGAGGCGGCGGAGGTCCGACCAGAACGTCGGGTAGGACTTGTCGACGTGCTCCGCGTTCGAGACGCGCCCGCCGTGTCGGAGGGCGCCCACGGCCGCCGCCATCACGACCCGGTGGTCGCGGGGAAGCCGATCGAACCGGCGGGGGCCCGGGAGGTTCGCGCCCGTGATCGTGATCACCGTCCCGGAGTCCGTCGCCCGCGCCCCCAGTCCTTCCGCGAGACGGACCGCTTCACGACGACGGTCGGATTCCTTCGCCGCGGCATGAGGGGCTCCCGTGATCCGGCAGGTTCCGGGGACGGAGGCCGCGAGCGCACCGACGATCGGGAGGAGATCCGGCGCCGAGGTCAGATCGACGCGCAGCGGGCGGCGCAGGGGTCCGAGGACCCGCGCCCCGGTCGGGGTCCGGACCACCCGGGCGCCCATCCGCTCGAGGAGGCTGAGGATCTCGAGGTCGGCCTGCGGACGATCGAACGGGACGCCGACGACCTCGACCGAACCTCCGGAGACCGCTCCGGCCGCCCAGAGGACCGACGCGGACGAGGCGTCCCCCGGCACGTGGATCGCCCCCGCCCGGGCCGATTGCGCGCCGGGGACCGTGAGGTCCGGCCCCGTGGACCCGATCCGGACGCCCCGGGAGCCAAGGACCGACAAGGTGGCCTGCACGTACGGCCAGGAGACCCTCGGTCCGATCGGCCGGAGCCGGGACCGGCCCGGTAGGAACGGGAGCGTCAAGAGGAGCGCCGAGACGAACTGGCTGCTCTCGCCGCTCGCCACGCCGATCCGACCGCCGTCGATCGGGCCCCGGATGGCGAACGGGAGGGACCGCCCGGGCGGCGGGGGTCGTATCTCCGCCCCGAGCGCGGAGAGGACCTCGAGCAGCGGGCGGATCGGGCGCCGGGCCAATTGGGCCGAGCCCTCGAACCGGCACCGGTCCTCGCGCGTGGCGGCCACGGCCGAGAGGAAGCGAAGGGTCGTTCCGGAGTCG
>JASHUV010000153.1 GCA_030039825.1 Thermoplasmata archaeon | reverse complement strand
GCCGTAGGAGAACCGCCCCGGGGGGATCCCCACCGTGACGTTCCCGAGGGACGCGGAGATGTTGTAGCTGAGATTGCCCGAGGTTATCCCGATCCGCCAGCTCGCCGCGCTCGGAAGATTCTCCGCGATGAACTCGACCGGGTCGACGGCGACGAACTGCAGCTTGAGGGACGAGTTGGCAGCATCGAGGGCGAGGTAGGGCGGCGCGGTGACCGCCGCGAATCCACTGAGGTTCGTCGTGGCCATGAGGGCGTAGGCTCCCTCGGGCTCCGACAACTGGAAGGAGGTCCCCGTCGAGGTGACGACGCGGACGAAGGAGCCGTTCAGCGCCCGCAGCCCGACCTCCCAGAGGGATCCGTTCGGAAGGCCCGACTCCTGGACGCTCAGATTCGTCATCAGGGAGGATTGTGCCCGAAGCCCGAGCTCGGCACGTGGCGGATCGCCGAGCATGACCCTCGGCGGGGCGGCGGGCGGCAGCGACAGGAGGACCACCAGGCCGATCACGACCGCCAGGACCGGTACGAGTACCCGACGGCGTCGACGGCCGCTCCCCATCCTTGAACGATGGGTCAACGCGCGCCATAAGCCCGGGTCGCGAAGGGCGTGTAGACCTTCGAACATCTCCGAAGTCTCGGGAGTCCGGCGGGCCGAGGCGGCCGGTGCGGATCAGATCGGGCGGAAGCCCCGGCCGATCCTGAGCCCGGCGCTGCGGAGGGAGCTCGCGACGCCCTCGAGCGCGGTCGCCGAACGACCGTCCGGCCGACCTCGTCCCCGGGCGATCTCGTCGAGGACCGTCGCCGCATCGAGCCCGTCCCCCTCGATCTCGGTGTACGCCCGGCCGACCTCGGGGATCCGGTGCCCGTCGCTCCCGCCCGTCTCCCCGAGACGCCGCTCGGCGGCGACCGCGGCCGCCCGCGCGTTCGCGACGGCCCGGTTGTGTCCGTTGAGCGTCTCGAGCCCGTTGACCGTAGCGGTGCGGGCGAGGGAGTCCCCGACACCGTGCGTCCTCCGGAACGGATGCGCCAGCACGGTCGTCAGCCCGCGCGCCCGTGCCCAATCGAGGGTCTCGGCGAGCGGTCGCCGGATCGGGGGGAGTTCGTCCACGCCGTAGACGAGGAGATGGCCCTCGACGGTCGAGACCTCGACCCCGGGAAGGAAGAGATGCCGGGGGTAGCGCGCCGCGAGCTCGCGCAGCGCGGGGAGCCCGTCGATCGTGTTGTGATCGGTGAGGGCGAACCCCTGGAGCCCGCCCGCGAGGGCGGCCTGGAGGATGTCGGTCAGCTCGAGGGAGGAGTCGGGGGAGCGTCGGCTGTGGACGTGGAGGTCGAGGCGCATCGGCGGCTCAGCGGACCTTCGCTCCCGGGAGGGTCCCCGGCCCGGCACCGAGCGCGAGACCGGGCCCGAACGCGACGACCGAGGCGCGCTCGGCGCTCGGGGATCCGGCCCGCACCACGACGAGGGCCTCCTTCGGCCAATCGCCGTCGGCCGTCACCCACCGGTCCCCGAGGGAGATCCGAACGCCCTCGCCTCCCGCCGAGGACTCCACCCGGCCGACCCGGAGCTCGACCGACGCGAACTCGTCGATGGTGATCGGGCGGCCCTCGGGGGGCCGACCGAGCGCGCTCCGGCCCACCGGGACGTCCTCGGGCGGGACGAGCAGGGCGACGCTCTCGCCCGCTTCGGAGGCGAGCACCATCCCCTCGCTCTCGATGGAACGGATCGTCCGGGGCGCGAGGTTCGCGAGGAGGGCGATACGCCGGCCCAGGAGCTCCTCCGGGCGATAGTACGCTCGAAGTCCCGCCACGACGGAGCGGATCCGGCCCTCCCCGGCGTCGACGCGGAGCGCGAGGAGCCGGTCGGCCGAGGGATGGGCCCGGGCCTCCACGATCCGGGCGACCCGGACGTCGAGCCCGACCGGTCCGGCCGGCCCCGCCGGCGTCGGGGTGGCCGCCGCGGCCTTCGCGACGCGCCGGTCCTCCTTGGGGAAGAGCGGATGGACCGGCCCGATCGGTCGCCCTCCCTCGGGGGGCCGAAGGACGCGCTCCCATTCCCCGTGGCCGGCGGCCCCGTCGAGCCCGAGCATGCGTCGGAGCTCGGTCGTTGAGAACGGGAGGAACGGGGCGAGCCAGACGGACGCCGCCTCGATGACCCAGAGACCCTCGAAGACGGCCCGGGCGCGGTCCTCCTCGCTCGCCGCCCACGGCTTGGCGTCGTGGAATCGGCGGTTCTCCGCGCGGATCTCCGAGAGCGCGAGCTCGAGGGCCTCCTTGAGCTCCACCTTCTCGAACGCTTCGGTGATGCGGGCGTGCGCGGCCCGGATCTCGGCCCCGATACCATCGGGTCCGACGATCGCCGACAGGTCGGGCGGGGAGGGGACCCGCCCCCCGAGGCGGTCCCGGACGAGGACGAGGAGACGTTGCACGAGGTTGCCGAGCTGGTTCGCGAGGATCTCCTCGTAGACCTTCTCGAACTCGGCGGGGTCGAACTCCGTGTCGTGGTTCTGCGGGGCGAGGAGGGCGGCGTAGAAGCGGATCTGGTCCGGCGGATAGTGCTCGAGCAGGGCGGGGACGGTGGCCTCGTTGCCGGAGGGGCCCGACTTCGCGAGCTTGCGCCCCCCGAGGACGAGCCACTCGTTCGCCGGGACGTCGTACGGGAGAGGGAGCCCCCCGACCCCGAGGAGGACGCCCGGCCAGAGGATCGTGTGGTGGAAGATGTTGTCCTTCCCGATGAAGTAGAAGTGCCTCGTCGCCTCCTTCGGGTCCCAGTACTTCGCCCAGGCCTCCGGGCGCCCGGCCCGGATCGCCCACTCCTTCGACGCGGAGAGGTAGCCGACGAGGGCGTCGAACCAGACGTAGAACCGCTTCCCCTCGTACCCCTCGAGCGGGATCGGGATCCCCCAGTCGAGGTCGCGGGTGATCGGGGTCGGGTGAAGCCCCTCCGCGAGGAAGTTCTCCGCGACCTTCGCGACGCCCGGCCGCCAGTTCCTGTGTTCCGCGACGAACGCCGCGAGCGGCCCGGCGAGGCGGTCGAGGAGGAGATAGAAGTGCTCGGAGGAGCGGCGCTCCGCCGGGGTGCCGCAGAGGCTGCACCTCGGGGAGATCAGGGCCCCCGACTCGAGGGCGCGGCCGCAGTGCTCGCACTCGTCGCCGCGCGCCTGTTCGAAGCCGCAGTGCGGGCAGGTCCCGACCACATAGCGGTCCGGAAGGAACCGGGCGTGCTTCGGGCAGTAGGCGTTCGGCTCGGTCCGGCGTCCGACGTAGCCCCGCTCGAGGAGCTTGAGGAAGAGCTCCTGGACCGTCCGCTCGTGGACGAGCGTGCGCGTGTCGGTGAACCGGTCGAAGGAGAACCCGAGACGCTCGAACGCCTCCCGGTTCACGGCGTCGTACCGGCGGGCGATCGCCTCCGGCGTCGTCCCTTCCTTCTCGGCCCGGACGAGGATCGGGGTGCCGTGCATGTCGGAACCGGAGACCATGAGGACCTCGTCGCCCCGGAGGCGGTGGAAGCGGGCGAAGGCGTCGCCCGGGAGGTAGGCTCCCGCGAGGTGGCCGATGTGGAACGGGCCGTTGGCGTACGGCCAGGCCACACCGACGAAGTAGCGCGTCATGCCGCCCCCGAGGGCCTTTACGGGGTCGGCCCCAAAACGGTTGCCGCGCCACGGACCCGCGGCCCGTGCGGGTCGCCGCGCCCGGCCCGCACGTTAAATGGCGTCGGACCGCTCCCGGGCCGATGGCCGACGGCTCCGCGATGGAGCGGCTCTCCGTGCCGGCCGCCGACCGCCTGATCGGGGTCCGGCACCCCGTCCTCTCCCACGGCTACGTCGTCCTCGTAGATTACATGGGGGGCGATGCGGCGATCGTCCAGGCGGCGCGGGTCTCCTACGGCAAGGGGACGAAGAGCGTCCGGGACGACCGGGGCCTGATCCGCTACCTGATGCGGCACCGGCACACCACCCCGTTCGAGATGGTCGAGGTGAAGCTCCTCGTCCGCCTGCCGA
The DNA here is from genome assembly GCA_030039825.1 of Thermoplasmata archaeon. Classification (GTDB taxonomy): domain Archaea; phylum Thermoplasmatota; class Thermoplasmata; order Lutacidiplasmatales; family UBA184; genus Lutacidiplasma. The sequence continues at coordinate 11,982 of JASHUV010000153.1, read as the reverse complement.
TCTACGTCGCCCGCCAGTGGATCCGCCATCGGACCGCGAACGTGAACGAGGTGAGCGCCCGCTACTCGGTCGTCCCGGACGAGTTCGACCTCCCCCCCGCGGAGGACGTTCGCCGCCAGTCGCTGCGGAACCGGCAGGGGCGGGAGGAGGCGCTCCCTCCGGAGGTCGCCGAGGCGTTCCGGACCGACCTCGCCCACATCTCCGAGACCGCCTACGCCGCGTACCGGAAGGCCCTGGAGGCCGGCGTGGCCCGGGAGACGGCCCGACTCGTCCTTCCGCTCGCGACGTACACGGAGTGGTACTGGAAGATTGACCTGTGGAACCTCCTCCACTTCCTCTCCCTCCGCCTCGACCCTCACGCCCAGGAGGAGATCCGCCGGTACGCGGCGGTCGTCGGGGAGATCGCCCGGGCGATCTCGCCCGTGGCGTACGAGGCGTTCGAGGAGTTCGAGCTCGAGGGGATGGGCCTGAGCCGTCGGGAACGGGTCGCGGTCCGCGCGCTCCTTGAGGGCGCGGACCCGAAGGCCGCCTGCGAGCGCGCGGGGCTCCCGCTCGTCCGGGAGGACGGGAGGCCGATGACGACCGGCGAGGGGGTCGAGTTCCTGGAGAAGCTCGAGCGCCTCCGGGGGACCTCCCCCGGGGGCTAGTACTCCGGCTTCGCCTTCTGGTAGGCGTCGCGGAGCGCCTGGGTGTCGACGTGCGTGTAGATCTGCGTCGTCGCCACCGAGGCGTGCCCGAGGAGCTTCTGGATGTACCGGATGTCGCAGCCCCGGCTCAGGAGCGCCGTGGCGAGCGTGTGCCGGAGCATATGGGGGGTCACCGGACGCCCGATCTGGGCCCTCTCGGCCGTCCGCCGGACCATCCGCTCGACGGTGACCGGCTCGAGCGGGAAGAGGCGGGAGCTGCCGACCCCCGCGAGGGTCCTCTCGGCGAGGTAGCGGTCGAGCGCGGAGCGCGTCCGGTCCTCGAGGACGACCTCCCGGTCCTTGTCGCCCTTCCCGGAGCGGACGTGGAGGAGGTTCCGTTCGAACTCGAGGTCCTCGAGCTCGATGTGGCAGAGCTCGCTGACCCTCAGACCCCCGTAGGCGAGCACGTGGAGGATCGCGAAGTCCCTCGGGGAGCCTCGCGCCGCCTCGAAGAGCCGGTGGGTCTCCTCTTCCGACAGGTAGCGCGGCAGCCGCTCGGGCCGGCGGGGCGCCTCGAATCCCTCCGCCACCTCGAGACCGAAGCTCCGGCACAGGCAGGTCAGCCCGCGGACGGTGGTGTAGATCGAGTTCTTCGAGTAGCGCTTCTCGAGCACGAGGTACTCGCGGTACGCCTCGAGGTCGCGCCGGGTCACCTCGTCGAGCGGCTTTCCCGTCCGCTCGAGGAAGGTCCGGGCGATGTGCCCGTACTGCTTGACGGTGCACGGGCTCCGCTCCTTCGCCTGGAGCATCCTCTGGAAGCGCTCGACGAGCGCGTCGACCGAGAACGGGATCGCCCCGGCCCCGTCGACCGGACCCCCGTTCGCGACCGTCCGGGAGGGCGTTCGCTGACGGTAGGTCGCCGATGAGGCCATCGGCGTACGCTGGGCCGAGCCGGTCCTAATTAAGGGTAAGGTTCAGTGGAACGCGCCGGGCGCCGAACTAAGTAATCGGGGCTCTCTCCTCGCGCCGATGCGCTGCGATCGCGGTCCGGAGGAGGCGATCATCGACCGCCCGTACGCCCACGACCATCTCTGCGCCGTCCATCTCTCCCAGAGCGTCCAGGAGCGCGTCCGGAAGGAGATGCACCGTCAGGCGCCGCGCGCCGCGCCCGGTACGGTCGCCGTCGCGCTCTCCGGCGGGAAGGACTCGGCCACCGCGCTCGCCCTCACCCACCGCTACTTCGCCCGGCGTCCCGGCGTCCGCGTCGTGGCGATCAGCGTCGACGAGGGGATCGCCGGGTACCGGTCCGGGACGCTCCTCGCCGCGCGGGCGCTCACCGAGCGCCTGGGCGTCGCCCACGAGATCGTCGCCGCGCGGGAGGCGATCGGCACGACGACGGACCTCGCCGCCGCCGCGCTCCCCGGGACGATCCCCTGCTCGTTCTGCGGCGTCTGGCGACGGGGCCTCCTCAACAAGGCGGCGCGCTCCGTCGGCGCCGATCTCCTCGTCCTCGGCTTCAACCTCGACGACCTCGCCCAGACCGTCCTCATGAACCTCGCGCGCGGGGAGGTCGACCGCCTGCTCCGGATGGCGCCGCACCGGCGGCGCCAGGAGGGCCTCGTCCCGAGGATCGCGCCCCTCGCGACGATCCCCGAGCGGGAGGTCTACGCCTACGCGACCTCGAACGGCCTCCCGTTCGACCACGGGGAGTGCCCGCACGCCGCGGCGGCGGAGCGGAACCGCTTCCGCGAGGTCGTCTGGGCGCTCGAGGAGGCGCGGCCCGGCACCCGCCATGCGCTGCTGAGGACGCGCGAGCGCATCGCCGACCTCCTCGAGCGTGCCGGCCACGACGGCACGCCCGGGCTCTGCCGCGTGTGCGGGGAGCCGTCCGCCCACGACGTCTGCCGCTCCTGCTCCTACCGGCGTTCGGCCCGCGCCGACGCGGCCGGGGAGGTCGGCGCGTGAGCGCCGACGGGGCGGGCGAGAGCGACCCGCGCCGATCGGTCCGGGAGCGGGTCTTCGTCGTGGGCGCCGGGATCATGGGGAGTGGGATCGCCGCCGAGGCGGCGCGCCACGGCTACGCGGTCACCCTCGAGGACGTCACCGAGGAGCTCGCCCGGAAGGGGCTCGACCGGGCCCGGCGGGCGCTCGAGCAGGCGAAGCTCCCGGAGGGGGAACGCCAGGAGGCGCTGAGGAACATCGAGGTCGCGATCGGCCTCCGGCGCGTCGACACGGCGGGGATCGTCGTTGAGGCCGCGCCGGAGCGTCTCGACCTCAAGCGCGAGCTCTTCCGGGAGATCGAGGAGGAGGCGGCCCCCGAGGCGCTCCTCGCCACCAACACCTCGAGCCTCCCCGTGACGAGCATCGCCGCCGGCCTCAAGGCCCCTGAGCGGGTCGTCGGGACCCACTTCTTCAACCCGGTGCTGCGCATGTCCCTCGTCGAGGTCATCCCGGGCCTGACGACGCGACCGGAGGTGGTCGCGCGGGCGCGGGCGTTCGGGGAGCGTCTCGGCAAGACCGTCGTCCAGTCGCGGGACACCCCGGGCTTCGTCACGAGCCGCGCGCTCGCCGTGCTCCTCAACGAGGCGGCGTGGATGCTCTACGAGGGAACGGCGACGAAGGAGGACATCGACGCCTCCTACCGGCTCGGGTTCGCCCACCCGATGGGCCCGTTCGAGCTCGCCGACCTCGTCGGGCTCGACACGGCGCTCGCCATCCTCGACATCCTCTGGGAGGGGTTCAAGGACCCGCGCTACCGGGCCTGTCCGATCCTCCGGTCGATGGTCGAGGCCGGCAAGCTCGGGCGCAAGAGCGGGGAGGGCTTCTACATCTATCCCCCGCGGCCTGCCGCCCCCGGCGGCGCCGGGGCATGAACCTCACAGCCGACGCGGAGGACCTCCTCCTCCTCGTGATCGCCGCGCTCCTGCCGGCGCTCGTCTACCTGACCTGGGTCCGCTCGAGCGAGCGCTACCAGCGGGAGCCGTGGGGGACCCTCCTCGGCCTGTTCGCCTGGGGCGCCATCGTCGCCACGATCACCGCCGCCGTCCTCGAGCTCATCCTCGTCGACGTCGGGACCGCGGCCTCCGCGGCGATCCCCGCGCCGGAGTTCTCCTTCCTGAACGGGAACTCGACGGCGGGGGCGTTCTTCCTCGTCCTCGTGATCGCCCCGTTCGTGGAGGAGGGGCTCAAGGCCTGGGGCGTCACCCGCTACGCGTCGCGCCTCTCCACGGTCGCCGACGGCCCGGTCTTCGGCGCCAGCGTCGGCCTCGGGTTCGGGTTCTTCGAGACGTTCCTCTACGGCGTCGCGGCGTTCCTCACGGGCGGGATCGCCGCCGGCCTCGCCCTCATCCTCATCCGCTCGATCTCGAGCGTGCTCCTGCACGGCAGCTCGACGGCGATGTTCGGGTACGGGTACTCCTCCCAGCGCCTCGCCCGCAACGCCGGAGGGACCGGGCGCTACTACCTCCTCGCCGTCGCGATGCACTCCTCCTTCAACGTTCTCGCCTCCCTCGGGGCGATCGCGACGGCGGTCGGACTTCCGAACGCCCTCGGGGGCGACGCCTCCCTGCTCGGCCTCGGGCTCGCCATCCTCTTCGCGGTCCTCGCGATCGACCACGTCGTGAAGGTGATCCACGCGAGCGCCTACCCGGCGGCGAACCCCGCGACCGCGCGCTACCAGTCGCCGTCGATCGCCCCGCGACGGCCGGCGGGTCCCCGGTAGCCGGTGCGGGCGCCTACGGCGCGGGCGGGGCGCCCTCGATCGGCTCCCGCCGCCAGTCGCGGTCGGACATCTCCTTGTAGACCTGGTCCGCCGGCGGTGGTCCCTCGAGGTCCGGACGGCGCCCGACCTCGCGGATCCGGTCCTTCTTGAGGAGCCAGTAGTGGATCCGCCAGGTCTTCCCGCGCGCGACCGTGGCGTCCTCCTCCTCGCTCGAGAGGAGCCCCTCCTCCTCGAGCCGGTAGAACTGGTCCCGGTCGTCGCTCGTCAGCTTGTTGTCGAGCACGCTGTCGTGGAGGCCGAAGTAGCCGAGCACGATCCGGGCGACGGGACCGGCCTCCTCCGCCGGAAGCTTCCCGTGGGCGACGAGCGTCTGCTCGATCGCCTGCCGGAGCTCCTCCTCCTTGATCTGCGGCACGACGGAGGACCCATCTCCGCACTCGGTATATCGTCGCTCCTTGGAGCGCGGACGCCCCCCCGGCAAGCTCAAGTCCCCGGAGGCGGACGCGGCCCCCGCATGACGGCCGGGGAGCCCCTCGCCCCCGCCGGTCCCCCGGAGTTCCCGGTGGGGCCGGCGGAGATCGAGCTCGCCCGGAAGGCCCTCCCGCTCGGGCTCTGCCCGGAATGCTTCGGTCGGCTGGCGGGCCGCCGCGCCCACGGTCTCTCGAACCCCGAACGGGCCCGGCGCCTCGCGGCGGCGCTCGGGCCCGAACCGCTCCCGACCCCGTCGGGACCCTGCTCGCTCTGCCGGGGCCTCTTCGACCGCTGGGCGACCTGGCTTCCCCGGGCGACGACGGCCGTCGAGGGGACCGAGCTCCACCGCTTCGCCTGCGGCTCCCGCTGGGACCCGGAGATCCTCGCCCGCGAGGAGACGATCTGGGCCCAGGTCGGCGCTCCGGACGGGGAGTCCGCGCGCGCCGCGTTCAACCGGGAGTGGGGCAAGCGGCTCGAGGGGGAGCTCCACGCCTCCGGGGACCCGGCCGACCCGGAGGTCGTCCTCCTCGCCGACCTTCCCGCGGGCCGGGTGGAGGTCACTCTCCTCCCCCTGTACATCCAGGGTCGCTACCGCAAGCTCGACCGGACGCTGCCGCAGACCCGGTGGCCGTGCCGCCGCTGCGAGGGGCGGGGGTGCACCGCCTGCCAGGGCACCGGCAAGACCTACGCCGAGAGCGTCGAGGAGCTCGTCGGCGCCCCGTTCCTCGCGGCGAGCGGGGCGGAGGGGACCCGCTTCCACGGGATGGGCCGCGAGGACATCGACGCCCGCATGCTCGGTCGCGGGCGACCGTTCGTCCTCGAGCTGCGCCGACCCCGCCGTCGGAGCCTCGACGTCCCCGCCCTCGCCGCGGCGGCGGGAGCCGCCTCCGGCGGACGGATCGAGGTCCTCGACGCGCGGGTCGCCACGGCCGGCGACGTCGTCCGCGTCAAGGAGGCGAGCCCGGAGAAGAGCTACCGCGTGGGCCTCCTCGTCGGGGCCCCCGAGGCAAAGATTAAAGATGCCTTGGCGCTCGCGACGAGCCGAGCGATCGCCCAGCGAACGCCCCGCCGCGTGGCGCACCGTCGGTCGGACCTCGTCCGGACGCGGCGGATCGTCGCCGCCCGCGTCGTGGAGGCCGCCGAGGGGCGCTATACGCTCGAGCTGCGGGCCGAGGCCGGCACGTACATCAAGGAGTGGGCCGATGGGGACGACGGGCGGACGGAACCGAACCTCGCCGGTCTCCTCGGCGTTCCCGTGACGGTGGAGTTCCTGGACGTCATCGAGATCCACGACGGAGCGTGAGAGGAGATGGTCAAGAGTTCGAAGGGCTTCCGCTCCCGCACCCGCGGCGTGCTCACGAAGGCCGCCCGGGACCGCGGTCTCCCGCCGGTGACGCGCTTCCTCACGACGTTCGAGGCCGGCGAGAAGGTCATCGTCAAGCTCGAGGCCTCCGATCCCCACGGGATGCCCCACCCCCGCTACCAGGGCCGGGTGGCGACCGTCGTCCGGCCGGTCGGCCGCTCCTACGAGATCGAGTTCCTGGACGGCGGGAAGCGCAAGGTCCTGATCGCCCACCCGATCCACCTGAAGCGCGCCGGGACGGGGGCCTAGGTGCCCGACCCGGTCCCGCTCGCCGAGGTCAAGCGCCTCCTCGCCGAGGAGGCCGCCCGGCGGACCCTCCCGCGGGAGGCCACGCTCGCCCAGCAGCACGCCGAGCTCTTCGCCCACCTCGATGTCCCGGAGACCGAGAAGCTCATCGCGGAGCTCAAGGCGCTCCCGTTCGTCGACGCGGCGACGGCGATCCGGGTCGCCGACGTCCTGCCGCAGTACCCGGAGGAGGTCCGCCTCCTCTTCTCCCGCGAGCGCGTCGTCCTCGACGAGGCCCAGATCACGAGCCTCCTCGAGGTCGTCGCCCACTACCGATGAGCGGGGGGCGACCCCGATGGAAACGTTCGTCCGCGTGCTCGATGTGCTCCCCGGCGGCCGGGCGACCGACCGCGGCCTGAGCCGCGAGCCCGTCGCGATCGCCGTCGGCGAGAGCGAGCTCAAGCTCCTCGAGGTCGTCACGCGTCCGGGGGCGACGCTCGCCCCGGGCGACCGCGTCCCGATCGTGCCGGTCCCGGGCGCCCCGGCACCGCCGGTCGACCACGTGCGCCGGCGGCTCGGCTACGAGGAGCTCACGACGAGCGCGCGCTCGGAGCTTCCCGGAGCGCTCGCGGCGATCGTCCGGGGCGACGCCCCGCGCTACCTGCGCTTCTTCAACGAGGCCCCGGCCGTCTCGCGCCGCTTCCACCTGCTCGAGCTCCTCCCGGGGATCGGCAAGAAGACGATGCTCGCCATCGTCGACGAGCGGCGCCGCGCCCCGTTCGCGAGCTTCGAGGAGCTCGGCGCCCGCACGCACCTCAAGAGCCCGGAGACGCTCATCGCCGGCCGGATCGAGGAGGAGCTGCGTGGGACGCCGGACAAGTACCGGCTCTTCGTCGTCGCGTGAGGGCGGCCCCTCCGCCGTCCCCTCCGACCCCTCGGCGATCCGCGCGGCCCTCGACGCCCTCGGCCTCACCCCCCGCCGGGGACTCGGGCAGTCCTTCCTCGCCGACCCGTTCACCGCCGACGCCGTCGCCGCCCTCGTCGACGTGCCGCGGGGCGCCGCGGTCCTCGAGATCGGGGGCGGGCTCGGCCTCCTGACCGAGGCCCTGCTGAGGCGCGGGCTCGGCCCGCTGACCGTCGTCGAGAAGGATCCCCGTCTCGCCGAGCACCTCGCGAGGGCGTTCGAGGGGCGGGCGCGCGTCCTCCGGGGGGACGCGCTCGGGCTCGAGCTCCCCGAGGCCGAGGCGGCGGTCGGGAACCTCCCCTACGCCGTGGCGACGCCGATCGTGAGGCGGCTCCTCGACCTCCGCGTTCCGAGGATCGTCGCGATGCTCCAGCGGGAGGTCGCCGAGCGGCTCGCCGCCGGGCCGGGGAGCCGGTCGTACGGTCGGCTCTCGATCCTCACCCGGGCGCTCGCCGACGTCGAGCTCTTCCGGACCGTCCCGGCCTCCTCGTTCGTCCCCGCCCCGGCGGTGGAGAGCCGGATCGTCGTCCTGACCCGGGCCGGGGGCCCCCCGAGGGTCCCCTCCCGGCCGGCGCTCGAACGGGTCCTCGATCCGATCTTCGCCTCCCGGCGGAAGCAGCTCGGGAACCTCCTGCCCCGGCTCGGCCCCCGCGGGCCGGAGATGGCCCGGTCCGCCGGATGGCCCGAGGGGTGGGAGCGGCGGCGCCCGGAGGAGCTCCCTCCGGAGGCGTACTTCCGGCTCGCGGAGGAGGTCGCCCGACGTCGGCGGGACCGGCCTACCGCTTGACGAGGTGGGTCTCGAGCTGCTGGGCGAGCGTCTCGCCCTTCCAGGTGAGCGTGTAGACCTTGAGGCGCCTCGGCCAGCCCTGAACGTGCCGGCGCTCCTCCTTGAGGACGCCGGCGGCGACGAGCTTCGCGGTGATCTTGGCGACCGCCCCCTGCGTCGCGACGATCTGCTCGGCGAGCCCGGCCTGGGTGAAGTTCATCGGGGGGATGTCGTCGGGACCGAGCCGCGGCTGGTGGGCGAGGTGGAGGACCACCCGGCGGGCGAGGCGCGCCTCGCCGAGGTCCGGAAGCGTGGGGTCAGCCACGATCGATCGGGTAGGGGACCACCGCCGGCCCTACTTAGGAGGGGGGAAGGGGGGATCGGGACCCTCGAGCTGGCGCATCCTCGAGACGAGGTCGTTCCCCTCCCGACGGAGCTGGGCGCGGCGGCCGAGGACGAGCGCGGCGGCGGCGAGGGCGACGGCGATCGCGCCGAAACCGGCGTACCACGAGGCGGGAAGACCCGCGGCCGAGGTCGGCCCGGTCGTGCCGTTCTTCCCCTTGCCCGGTCCGGCCACGGGGGTGAAGTGGGCCGTCTCGGCCGGGATCAGATGCCCGGCCACGGTGAACGAGCCCGCGCTCAGGTTGGAGGTGTAGCCGGCCGCGGCGACGCTGTCGCCGTACGTCCCGTTCGGCAGGTCGAACAGGAGGCTCGGCGAGACGGTGGTGAGCGTCTGGTCGACCCCGAGCGAGACGTTCGTGACGGTGACGCTCCACGGAGTGTCGTTCGCGAGGCCGAGCGCGACGAAGATGACGGGGAACGTCGAGGAGAGGAAGACGAGCGGGACGTTCACGTCGGCGCCCGAGACGGCGATCTGGCCGTCGGAGGGTCCGGTGTAGCCCGCCACGGGGTAGATCACCATCGCGTAGGTCCCGTTCGGTACGAAGAAGGCGAGACTGTTCCCGGTCGAGTTCGCGACGCTCGCGCCGAATGCCACCGACCAGTTCGTCCCCGCCGCGAGCCCGGTCTCCACGAAGGTCACGTGGTAGTACGGCGTCGTGTTCGTGGAGCGGTTGGTGCCGCCCCCCCCGCCGCTGCTCGGGGGCGTGACGGTGAAGGTGATCGCGATCGCCTGGTCCGCCCCGTCGACCGTGACGTTCCCGCTCTCCGGGTCGGCGGTCCAGCCCGGGGACCCCCCCACCGTGAACGGGTAGGTCCCGTTCGTCAGGAAGAAGTAGAGCGAGTAGCCGGGGAACGTCGCCTCGGGGGTGCCGTTCAGGGTGACGTTCCAGGAGAGCCCGTGCCCGGTCGGCAGACCGCTCTCGGAGAACCCGATCGTGTAGGTCGGCGGCGGGAAGGCGAGGCTGACATTGACGTCCGAGCCGTTCACGCTCGTGTACCCGTCGACGGGGTAGCGGTCCGGCTGGGCCGGCGTGTTCGCCGAGTAGCCGTACGTGCCGTTCGGCACGGAGAAGTCGATCGTCGAGCCCGTGGTGTTCTCGAGCTTGATCCCGAACTCCACCTGCCAGAGGGTGCCGACGGGGAGGTCGCTCTCCGAGAAGACGACCTCGTAATCGTGAGCGGCCGGGAACCCCGCCGCGGCCGGCCCGATCCCGCCCGGCCCCGGGGTCCGCGCGACCGGGGTCGGGGCCGGGAGCACCGAAAGGGCGGCGCCCACCAGAAGCCCGACGACGAGGAGCCCGAGCGCGACGGGGAGTCGGAGGCGCGTCCCGCCGGGGCCGAGCGCGAGCGCCCGCTGCCCGGGTCCGGGAGGACCCCACCCATGGCCGTTCACCCGCGCGCCTTCGGTCGGTCGGGGGTTCCGGCGGCTCTTAAATCGTCACGTCGATTATTCCTGACGCCGCCGTGGACCGGCGAGGGCGGTGCCCGCCCCGCCGGGGCCCCGACGCCCCCCCGACGGGGCCCTCGCCCGACCCCCCCGCCCGGGCCGGTCGCTCGCCCACGCCCGGGCGTCTCGGCCTGACAGTTTCATATACGAGAGCAATCTCGCCCGACCGGAGAGACCCATGCTGCAGGGGACCCCTATCCTCGTCCTGAAGGAAGGCACCGAGCGCGAGCGCGGAAAGAGCGCCAGCCAGAACAACATCGCCGCCGCCCGGGCGATCGCGGACGCCGTCCGTACGACCCTCGGGCCCCGCGGGATGGACAAGATGCTCGTCGACTCGATGGGCGACATCACGATCACGAACGACGGCGTCACGATCCTCAAGGAGGTCGACGTCGAGCACCCGGCGGCCAAGATGATCGTCGAGGTCGCGAAGACCCAGGACCAGCAGTGCGGGGACGGGACGACGACGGCCGTCGTCCTCGCGGGCGAGCTCCTCAAGCGGGCGGAGTACCTGCTCGAGCAGAACATCCACCCGACCGTCATCACGCGCGGCTACCAGATCGCCCTCCAGGAGGGCCAGCGCCTGCTCGAGAAGGAGATCGGCACGAGCGTCCCGCCCGACGACGAGAAGATGCTCACCGACTGCGCCAGCACCGCGATGGGTTCGAAGGGCGTCTTCGGCTCGCGCGACGAGCTCGCGAAGATCGCCGTCACCGCCGTCCGGAAGATCACGGAGAAGCGGGGGGACCGGACGATCGCCGACGTCGACCAGATCAAGATCGAGAAGCGCCACGGCGGCACGATCGCCGACACCCAGCTCATCGACGGGATCCTGCTCGACAAGGAGCGGGGCCACCCGCGCATGCCCCGGCAGGTCAAGGGCGCGAAGATCGCCCTCGTGAACTCGGCGCTCGAGATCAAGAAGACGGAGATCGAGAGCAAGATCAACATCAAGAGCGCGACGCAGATCCAGGGCTTCCTCGACGAGGAGGACAAGACCTTCCGCCGGATGGTCGAGCAGGTCAAGGCGACCGGCGCGAACGTCCTCATCTCCCAGAAAGGGATCGACGACGTCGTCCTCCACTACCTCGCCAAGGAGGGGATCTTCGCCCTCAAGCAGGTCAAGGAGTCCGACCTCCAGAAGCTCTCCCGCGCGACCGGCGCCAAGATCGTCACCGGGCTCAAGGAGCTCACGAGCGCCGACCTCGGCCGCGCCGAATCCGTGGAGGAGAAGAAGGTCGGGGACGACGACATGACCTTCGTCACCGGCTGCCAGAACCCGCGCTCCGTCTCCATCCTCATCCGGGGCGGCACGGAGCACGTCACCCAAGAGGTCGAGCGCTCCCTCCAGGACGCCCTGAAGGTCGTTTCGAGCGTCATCGAGGACGGCGTCATCTGCCCGGGGGGCGGCGCCACCGAGATCGACCTCTCCGTCCGGCTGCGGAAGTTCGCCCCCTCGGTCGGCGGCCGCGAGCAGCTCGCCGTCGAGGCGTTCGCGCAGGCGCTCGAGTGCGTCCCGTGGGCGCTCGCCGAGAACGGCGGCTACGACGCGATCAACACCCTCATCCAGCTCCGCGGGGCCCACGACGGGCCCTTGGCGAACCGGAACGTCGGTGTCAACCTCGCTGACGGCAAGGCGGCCGACATGTGGAAGCTCCACGTCGTGGAGCCGGCCCGCGTCAAGCGCCAGGCCCTGAGCTCGGCCGTCGAGGTCGCGAACATGGTCCTTCGGATCGACGACGTCATCGCGTCGAAGAAGACCCCGCCGGCGCCCCCGGGCGGCGGCGGCCACGACCACTAGCGGCCGAGGGCCGTCCGCCCCGGGGCGCGACCCCGGGGCTCACCGGTCCGTCCGCCGCCGCCGAGGCCGCGAACTCCGCGAGACGGTCCGGGCGCCACCCCAGGAGGTCGACCCGGAGCCCGACCCGGACCTCCTGGGCCGAGAACCGCCGCTCGAGCTCCTTCACGATCTCCCGGTGCGCCCCGTCCGGGACGTC
>JASHUV010000152.1 GCA_030039825.1 Thermoplasmata archaeon | reverse complement strand
GAGAAAAGTTACCCCGGGGATAACTGAGTTGTCTCCAGCAAGAGTCCCTATCGACCTGGAGGCTTGCTACTTCGATGTCGGTTCTGCCTATCCTGGTGGTGCAGCAGCTACCAAGGGTGGGGTTGTTCGCCCATTAAAAGGGATCGTGAGCTGGGTTCACACCGTCGCGAGACAGGTGTGTTGCTTTTTGGCGGAAGTGTTCGGGTCTCTGACGAGAAGGTTCCCACAGTACGAGAGGAACGGGGAATCGGCGCCTCTAGTCCATCAGTTGTCCGGCAGGGCATCGCTGAGCAGCCACGCGCTACGGGATAAGGGCTGAAAGCATCTAAGCCCGAAACCCCCTCGAAAAAGAGAGACCTTGAAGGACATTCGTAGAAGACGAGTTCGATAGAGCCGGGGTGTACGCGGAAAGCCTTCGGGCGATCCGTTCAGCCCGCGGCCACTAACGTCCGCAGCTACGCTAAGCTGGCGGCTTCTAACAGTTAAGCAGAACGCGTGTGAAACCGTTTCCCCCCCGGGGGAGGCGGCCCCGGCCGGGGCCGCCTCCCCCGCGCCTCCGGACGAGGGTTAATAGGCCCCTCTCCCCCCAACGCGCAACGGACGGGGGTCTCGGCGGCAGCATGATGCGGCGCGGCCCGGCGCTCCCGTGACCGACGGTGGGTCGGAGGCCCCGGCGGCGTCGGGCTCCCTCGACACCCCCGCCGGCGTCCCGCCGACCCGCCGCGCCGGGATCGCGAGCTTCCTGAAGCGCCCCGAGCCGCAGCTCGCGCTCCTCCTCGCCGAGATCGCCGTCCTGAGCGCCCTGTGGACCTCGTTCGACTGGCAGCGCTACCTGACGCTCCACCTCGGCGTCTTCGACTTCGGCCTCAGCCTGAGGGACATCTGGCAGACGACGACCGGCCCGGTGATCAGCGAGCACATGATCTCGAACCTCTTCGTGATCCCCTACCTCCTGATCCCCTCCGAGCCCTCCTTCCTCCTCTTCCTCCTCGCGTTCCAGAACGTCATCGTCTTCGCCGGCGCGATCCCCGTCTACCTCATCGCCCGGGCGAAGCTCGAGAGCGGGGGCGCCGGCCTCGCCTTCGCGACGGCCTACCTGTTCTATCCGGCCCTCACGGGGATGCTCTGGTACCCGTTCCACTTCGAAGCGTTCTTCCCGACGTTCTTCCTGTTCGGGTACTGGCTCTACCGGACCGACCGTCTCGGGGCCGCCGTCCCGGTCTTCGTCGTCGCCATCCTGACCAACATCGGATCCCCGATCGTCGTCGCCGCCCTCGGGACCGGGATCATCGTCGAGTCGCTCGTCGCCGGGCGGATCCGCGTCCTCGCCCCCTGGTCGCGGCGCGTGACCCTCTCGACCCGCCGGCTCGCCTTCGCGACGTTCCTCATCGTGAGCTCCGCGGTCGTGCTCGCGATCGTCGTCTGGGGCCAGGGGCTGACCTCGAGCTCGAGCCTGATCGAGCGGTCCGTGTCGGCCTCGAACGGCGCGATCTCCATCACCTTCGACGCCTCCGGCGACATGTCCGCGAAGCTGCTCGTCCTCGCCATCGTCTTCCTCCCGCTCCTCGGGCTGCCCGTCCTCGCGCGCGAGGAGCGCTGGCCGCTCCTCGCCTACTGGGCCCCGGCCCTCCTCACCTCCGACTCCGTCTTCCTCGACCCGTTCCACGACCAGTACGGGAGCCTCTTCGTCCCGGTGATCTTCGTCGCCTCGATCCGGGCCCTCGAGCGCTTCCGCGGACCGGCCGCCGCCGACCCCACCCTCACCTCCCCCCTCGCGCCGGTCGGGCGGATCGTGCGGAGGGTGCCGGCCCGGTACCGGCGGGCGGTCCGGGCGAGCGTTCCGGGCGTCGTCCTCGCCCTCGTCGCCATCTCCTTCCTCCTCCTGTCGCCGATCTCGCCGTACAACGCGGCGTACGAGAAGGAGGCCCCCCTCGGCACGCTGACGCTCTACTACGACCCGGGCGCGTTCACGAGCGGCAATCGGACCGACGACGCCGCCGTCCTCGACCTCGTCGGGGTGGTCCCGCCGGGCGGTGCGGCGCTCGTCCAGGACAACCTGCCGGAGCTCTTCGAGCGCTGGGGCGCGAGCGTGCCGGCCTGCTACGTCCCGGGTCAGGCCGTCGAGTACGTCGTCACCGATCCGTACGACCCCACGTTCGTGAACCCGCAGCAGTACCCTCCCTCCTGCACGGAGCCGACCACGATGGTCGAGTGGGCGAACCACTTCCTCTCGGCGGGCTACGGGATCCTCGGGGAGGCCGACGGGGCCGTCGCGCTCGCCGCGAACGACACCGCGCCGCCGAGGCTCTACCTGCCCGCGTCGGAGCGGTTCGACGTGGGAAGCTTCACCTCCGCGTTCGGGCCGGGGGGCGACACCTGGCACCAGCCCGGGTCCGGCACCTTCATCACCGGCCCGACCGCCTCTCCGTGGGGCGGACCCCCCGTCCTCTTCCCCGGGCGCTACTCGGTGAACCTGAGCCTCGAGGTGGACCACCCGAGCCCGACGGACCGGGCCGACTGGTCGCTCGCGAGCCCCGGCGGGGGCCCGACGTTCAACGTCACCTTCGACGGCGCGCCGTGGACCGGGACCGACGGCCCGGTCTCGGTCGCCCTCTCCCTCATGGTCCCCGAGTACGTCGTGGACCCGGTCTTCACGCTCTCGATCGAGAACTGGACGGGCCCGCTCGTCTTCGGGGGGGTCTCGCTGACCCAGTCGGGCCTCCCCGGCCCGTGAGGCTCACGGCCGACCCGACCCCGGCCGACGGGAGAGACGGACCGCCTGCACGAGCAGGGCGGCCCCGACGGTCGCCGACCCGGCGCCGCCGACGAGGAGGACGGCCGACCACGGGCCCGTGAGGCCCGTGACCTCGCTCGGGGAGGGGGCGGGGCAGGAGGGACCCGCCGTGATGACCGGGTAGGGGATCACCGGGACCCCGGTCGAGGCGAAGTTCCCGGCGGCGTCGACGAGGGAGAGCTCGGCGACGGTCGGGGCGGGGGCGGTGAACGCCTCGAGGACGGCGTACGGCCCGCCCGGGCTCGTGCCGTCCCCGAAGTCCCACGTCTCGCCGAACGGCGCGACGCCCCCCTCTTCGTAGGGCGTGAAGAGCACGGTGAGGTTGCCGGCGCCGCACACCGGCACGACCTCGATCGAGCTGTTCGCGGCGAGGACGGGCCCGGAACCGGGGCCCGGAACGATCACCGTCACCACGTCCGTCGAGCTCTCTGCGGTCGAGCCGTTCGGGCCGCCGCCCACCGAGCCGATCGTCAGCCGGACGTCGTAGGTCCCCGGAAGGAAGGCGTGGGTCGGGGCGGCGAGATGGCTCGTCGACCCGTCGCCGAAGCTCCAGTCGAAGGACGCGTTCGCGTCGAAGGTGACGGGCGGCTCGAAGTCGACCGTGGCGTTCGGGGAGGCGATGGGGGGTATCGCGCCCGGCAGGTCCTCGGCTCCGAAGAACGTCGTGTTGAGGATGTCGATCGAGAGCGTGGAGATCGCCGTGTGCTGGTCGGCGTCCTCCACCTCCACCGTCACGAGGTAGGCGCCCGGGAGCGTGAAGAGGTGGTCCGTCGAGGCGGAACCGTTCGAGATGTTGCCGTCGCCGAAGTTCCACCCGTAGGAGATCACGGCGACGCCCGCGGTATCGACCACGGAGGTGTGGAACGCGACGCTCCTCGGCGTCCCGAACTGGGCGTAGCTCAGGTTCGAGGAGAGGTAGGCCTGGAGCGGGGCGGACGACGGGAGGGGGGTGGCCGCGGTCCCTGACGGCACGGCCGATGCGCCGGCCGCCGCCGAGCCGGCGGTCCCGAGGAGGAGGAGAAGCGCCGCGACGCCGAGGGGCGCGCGGGACATGAGAGCCGCACACTGGCGGGTTCCGCCGCCCATGGTGGACGACCCTCCACCGTGCTCGCTCTATATGCGCCCTTCCCGGCGCTGCACGGCGATCGCCCTCCCGCCGGGGGGGACCTCCCGCTCCCCCCGGCCTTTTGACGACCCGACGTCTCGCGAGGAGCGTGCCCTCGCTCGGCGCGTCCCGCAGCCGCTGGCCGGTCACCGCCTGGCTCCGCCTCCGCCTTCCCCCCGCGCCGGCGCCGGTCCTCCTGACGAAAGGCCCACCGCCCCCGCCGGAACCCCCGCTCGACCTCCTGCGCCCGGAACCGATCGCGACCGACCCGCGCCGGCGGATCTTCGCGTTCGAGGAGGAGATCGCCGATGGCCTTCTGAGGCTCGTCTGGGACTCCGACGACCCGGACATCCTCGAGGCGGAGCTCCGCAGCCCCCTCTACGACGAGCGCCCCCCGCCGGAGGAGGTCGCGCGCTTCTGGGCGGCGGTGAAGGCCCGCGTCGGCGCCCTCGGCCCTCTCCCCGTCGATGGGGCCGACCCCCGGCCCTGAGCCGGTGCGGCCAAGCTATCAGGCCCGGACCGTCGGGGGAGCCGGCCGTGCTGCGATCGACGTTCGTCCATCTCTCGGGCGTCGGACCCGCGACGGAGGTCGCGCTCTGGCGGCGCGGGGTCCGGGACTGGTCGGACCTCGGACGGCTCCCCACCGGCTCCCCCGGGCCCAGCCCGACGGAGCGTCGGCGCGCTCGCGAGCTCGCGGAGAGCGAATCGGCGCTCGGCGAGCGCCGGGCGTCGTGGTTCGCCTCCCGGCTCCCGCCCGGGGAGCTCTGGCGGCTCTACCCCACCTTCCGGGCCGAGACGGCGTTCCTCGACATCGAAACGACGGGCCTCTCCCCGTACGAGGGGATCGTGACGACGGTGACGGTGCACGGGGGGGGCGCCACCCGCACGTTCGTCGCCGACGACGACCTCGAGGAGTTGCCCGCGTACCTGCGCCGCTTCCAGCTCCTGGCGACGTTCAACGGGTCGCTGTTCGACGTCCCGTTCCTCGCCGTCCGCTTCCCCGGGCTCACCGTGCCCCCGGCCCACATCGACCTCCGTTTCCTGCTCTACCGGATCGGGTACGCCGGCGGCCTCAAGCGGATCGAGCAGACGCTCGGCCTCGGGGACCGCGCGGGAGTCGAGGGCGTCCACGGGCTCGATGCCGTCCATCTCTGGGAGGAGCACCGGCGGGGTCGCGCGGGCGCGCTCGAGCGCCTCGTGCGCTACAACCGGGCCGACACGGTGAACCTCGAGCCCCTCCTGGATTTCGCCACCGCGGAGCTCGCCCGGCGGCTGCTGACCTCCGCCGGGGCGATCGGCCCACCGTCGCCCCACGTCGCGGCCCCCTCGACGTGGGCTCCGAACCCACCGGCGAACGGTTAAATCCCGTCCGGTCCGACGGGGGGAGATGCCCCTCCGGCTCGCCGTACCGAAGGAGACCCTGGCCGGCGAGCGACGGGTGGCGATCGTCCCCGAGATCGCGCAGAAGCTCGTCGGCAAGGGCTGGGAGGTCCTGGTCGAGTCGGGGGCGGGCGTCGCCGCCGGTTACCCGGACGAGGCGTTCCGCGCGGCCGGCGCGTCGATCGCTCCGGACCCGGCCTCCCTGACGACGGCCCAGCTCCTCGTCGCGGTCCAGCCGCCGGACCCGCCGGCGCTGCGGCGCCTCGCCGCCGGCACCACGGTCGTCTCCCTGCTCTATCCCTCCCGTCGCGCGGAGAACGTCCGCGCGCTCGTCGACGCTCGCCTGAGGGACTTCGCCCTCGAGCTCCTGCCGCGGATCACCCGCGCCCAGAGCATGGACGTGCTCTCCTCCCAAGCGACCGTCGCCGGGTACGCGGCGGCGGTGCTCGGCGCCGAGCTCTCCCCGCGCCTCTTCCCGATGCTCACGACCGCCGCGGGCACGATCCGACCGGCGACCGTCCTGATCCTGGGCGCCGGGGTCGCGGGATTGATGGCCATCGCGACGGCGCGGCGGCTGGGGGCGATCGTCGAGGGGTACGACGTCCGACGGGCGGCCGGCGAGCAGGTCCGCAGCCTGGGGGCGAAGTT
>JASHUV010000151.1 GCA_030039825.1 Thermoplasmata archaeon | reverse complement strand
CAGGAGCGCCGGGAGCTCGTCGAGGAGGGAGGTCGGCACGTTCGCCATGAGGTAGCGGCACCGCTCGGCGCGGATGACGGAGCGAAGCGCGAGGGCGAGCTCGTCGAGCTCCGACCGGAGCGCCTCGGGGAGGTCCGCCGGGACGAGGAACGCCGCCTGCGACTCGACGAGCGTCGCGATCGGACGGAGCCCGTTCTCCCGGAGGGTCGCCCCCGTCTCGGAGAGGTCGACGATGGCGTCGGCGATCCCGAGCGCCGGCGCCGCCTCCACGGCCCCGCTCACGGGGATGAGCTCGAAGGTGAGGCCCTTCGACCGGAAGAACTCCTGCGTCAGTCGGGGATAGACCGTCGCGACCCTCAGACGGTCCGGGAGCGTCCCGGCGGCGCTCCGCGCGAGCGCCTCCGGGGCCGCGAGCACCACCCGCGAGCGGCCGAACCCAAGGGGCAGAGGGGGGCCGAACGGGAGGCCCGACTCCGCGACGAGGTCGAGGCCGGTGATCGCGCCGTCGGCGGTCCCGCGGGCGAGGTAGCCGGGGACGTCCCGCGCGTTGACCGAGAGCAGGCGGAAGCGACCGCACCGGCTCTCCGCGATGAGGCCGCGTTCGGCCGGCGTCGGAGGGAAGTCGAGGCCCACGCGACGGAGGAGGTCGAGGGCCGGCTCGCGGAGGCGGCCCTTGTTCGGAACGGCGATCCGGATCATGACCGGCCTCCCCGACCCACCCGAGCGCCCGGGCGTCCCGTCGGTGCGGGCGGCTCAGACGCTCGAGGCCGATCCCGTCGGGAGATGGTAGCGACCAGGTACGGTCATCGTCACCATACGCGGAACCTCGCCCGGGGGGCGCGTCGGTCGGCGCCCGGACCTACATAACGGTAGCTGGGGGCCTGCTCGTGGGAGCCCTAGCTCCGCCGCCGGGCCTCGTCCACGACCGCGGCGAGGAAGCGCCGACCGTCCCCCGGCCCGTCCTCCTCCCCCTCGGTCCGCGTCCAATCCGGGGCCATCACCCGGTCGAAGGCGCGTTCCGGGTGGGGCATCAGGCCGAAGACGTTCCCCGCGGGGTTCGTGACCCCCGCCACATGGCCCTCCGAGCCGTTCGGGTTCCACGGGTAGACGACCGGCCCGCCGAGCGGGTTCGCCCAGCGGAAGAGGACCTGGCCGGAGCGGGTGAGCTCGTCGAGCCGCTCGCCGCGCGGACCGGGGAGGACGAGCTTCCCCTCGCCGTGGCCGGACGGGAACATGAAGCGCTCGCCGGCGGGCCGGCCCGAGAGCGGGGCGAACCGCCCCCCCTCCCACGCGACCCACGTCGGGCGGCATTCGTACCGGCCGGAGTCGTTCGTCATGAGGGCGGCCTGGGGCGGGCCGAGCCGCCCGTCCGGACGACCCGGGAGCAGACCGAGCTCGGTCAGCACCTGGAAGCCGTTGCAGATCCCCCCGAGCAGACGGCCCGACCGGACGAACGATTCGAGGTCGTCCCCGATCGCCGCGCGCATCCGGGCGGCGAAGATCGCCCCCGCCCGGATGTGGTCGCCGGCCGAGAACCCTCCCGGGATCATGACGAGGCCGAAGTCGTCGAGCGAACGGCGCCGGCCCGGCTCGACCCCGCGGTGCTCGAGCTGCTTCAGGTGGATGACCTCGCTCGTCGCCCCCAGCCGGTCGAACGCCGAGGCGAGCTCCCGGTCGCAGTTGGTCCCCTCGAGCGTGACGAGCCCGACCTTCAGGCGGCGCTCGCTCATCCCCGGGGCCGGAGGTTCCTGCCCCCTTTACGGTTCGCGCCCTCGCGGCGCGCTACGGGCGGGCCCCGGCCATCGGGAGGGCCGGGCCGCTCGGGCCGGCCAGCGCGCCGGTCCCCGCCGATGCCGTGAAGAACGGCCGCCGCCGGGCGATCGCGGTCTCGAAGGCGCGGACGAGGGCGGGCTCCTCCGCCCCGGCGGCGAGGAGCGGACGGAGGTCGACGATCCCCGCGTTCGTCATCAGGCAGCCCTTGAGCCGCCCGTCCGAGGTCAATCGGAGGCGGTGGCAGGCGGCGCAGAACGCCGGGTTCTCGACCGGCTGCACCACCTCGACCGTCACGGGGCGCCCGCGGGAGTCGAACGTGTAGCGGGGCCGGTCGTGGAGACGGTTCCGCTCGGTCCGGAACGCCCGGGAGGCCGCCTCCTCCGTCAGCCGGCCGAGCTCGGAGTGCAGGGCCCGGTAGACCCGCGGATCGACCCGGCCCGAGACGTTCTCGAACTCGATGACCTGCACCCACGCCCCGACATCCTGCGCGAAGTCGAGGAGCCGATCGACCGAGCCGGCCTCCGCGGTCGAGCCCTCGAGGGCGACCACGTTGAGCTTGATCGGGGCGAGACCGGCCTCCGCCGCCGCCCGGATCCCCGCGACGGTCCGCGCCATGCCGTCGACCCCCGTGAGGCGCTCGTACGTCGCCGGATCGAGGCTCGGGAGGCTCACGTTGACGCGGTCGAGGCCGGCGGCGCGGAGCGGCGCCGCCAGGTCGGCGAGAAGGAGCCCGTTCGTCGTCATCGAGATCTCGCGGACGTGGGGGCGCAGGCGGGCGACGATCTCGAGCAGGTCGCGGCGGAGGGTCGGCTCGCCGCCGGTGAGCTTCACGCGGTCGATCCCGACGCGGGTCCCGGCGCGCACAACGGCCTCGATCTCCGAGGGGGCGAGCTCCTCGCGGGCCACGGGCTGCCCCTCCATGTGGCAGAAGACGCAGCGGAGGTTGCAGCGCTGGGTCAGCGAGAGGCGCAGGTCGGAGACCTCGCGCCCGAACGCGTCGCGCATCCGGAGGGCGGAACCCCCGCCGCTCGGATAGCCTTTCGGCCGGGCCCTCCTCACGCCGGCCGGGCGCCGACGAGGGGCGGGTCGAGCACGTTCGCCACGAGGCGGTCG
>JASHUV010000150.1 GCA_030039825.1 Thermoplasmata archaeon | reverse complement strand
GACCCACTCCTCCCCACCCTCGTCGAAGGGCACGGCGTCGGGTGGTGCATCGGACCTGGCGGCGATCGCCCTCGGGGTCGTCATCCTCACGCTCGTGGCCGTCCTCATCGCCTGGCTCGTGATCCAACGCCGGCGCCGGTAGGCGGGCCCGCCCGGACCGACTCCCACCCCGCCCGTCCCGGACCCCGGCCGACCGGCGGGTCCTACGACGGAACGAGGTAGGTACGCTGCCTACATCTACCCCGGGTCGTCTCGCCGACGGGGCGTCGATGGCCACGACGGGCGGAGGCGCGACCGCCGCCGCACCCGACCTCTTGAACCGGCTTCCGGGGCTCCTCTTCCTCCGTCGGACCCGGACCCTCGTCGCCCGACCGTTCGGACGGGCGCTGGCGGCCGCGATCGCGCTCGCCTACGCGCTCGGGGCGATGCTCGTCAGCGGCTCGCTCGAGCTCGGTCCCACCGCGGTGACGTCGACCTCGGTCGAGGTCCTCCGGAACACGAACGGGACGGATTGGTGGGATTACCCCGCGCTCGTCGCCATCGGCCCGCACTTCCTCCTCGTGGTGCCGTTCTTCGGAGGGGTCGCGATGGCGGTCGTCTCGATCGGCGTCGGGCTCGGCATGGCCGCCGGCGTCCTCGTCTCGATCGAACTCGTCCGGCGGCGACGGTCGGTCCCTGCCGGATCCGGCGCGGCGAGCTCCCTCGCGGGGCTCACCCCCGGGCTCATCGTCCTCCTGACCCTCGGCGCCTGCTGCTCCACGAGCGCCGCGGCGCTCGCCGGACTCGGGGCGATCGCCCAGTCGAGCGGCTCGCCGCTCGAGAACGTCCTCCTGAACTCCTGGTACGTGAGCCTCTTCCAGGTCGGGGTCCTCTACGTCGCCCTCGTCGCCCAGGAACAGCTCCTCCGCTTCTACTCCGGCCTCCTCCGGGGCCCGTCGGCGTACATCGACCGGCCGACCGTCGACCGGCCGTGGACCCCCGGTCGGGCCGCCGGCGTGGCGCTCCGGATCCTCCTCATCGTCGGCGGCACCTTGTGGCTCCTCGCCGGCCTGCTCGAGCTCGGAGGAAGCCCCCCTCCGGGCGCCTTACCCTCCGTCCTCCTCGTCGGGACGCTCCTCCAGCACTTCGGGCTCGGTCTCATCGCCCTCGCCGCCGGGCTCGTTCCGGCGGACCTGCTCCGGATGCGCCTTCCGATCGGGAGCTCCCGGCCGCTGCGGGGGCTCACCGCGGTGGTCGGGGTCTCCGTGGCGGTCGGCACCCCCCCGCCCCTCGCCGGTGGCGGGGCCCCCGGCCTCGTCAACGTCGTCCTCGGGCTCCTCCGCGTCCCGGCGTCCTGGGGCGGATCGGCCCCGGTCGCCGGAGAGGCCCCGGGCGCGCTCCTGGCCTGGAGCGTGCTGTACGCCGCCGTGGCGCTCCTCGTCACCGTCCTCGCCATCGCCCCCGGCCGGACCCTGCGGCAGTTGGGCGCCGACACCGGGGTGGCCTCCCCCGAACCCGCGCCGGATCGCGTCGCCTCGCCCGAGCCGATCGCCCGGGACGACGGGATCGCCGGGTAGCGACGCGGGAATGGGCGAGCCCGGCCTTCTCCACGTCGTCGGCTCCGCGGGGCGGAGCGAACCCCCGCTCCGCGACGGAGCGCGGGCCTCCCCGGCCGATCCCGGGACGGATCGGCGGCATCCGCCGATCGGCCTCGCGGGGGACCGCTACCGGGGCGGCGCCGCCACGCGGACGGGCGGCAGGGCCGGCGACCCGCCGGTGGTGCGGGGCCGCCTCCTCCCCCGTCGCGCTCAGGAGCGCCGGAGGTCCGTCGCGTGAAGTGCGCCGTGCTCCTGCGGGCCGTGAACGTCGGGGGCCGGACGCTCCCGATGGCCGCGCTCCGGGAACGTCTGAGCGAGCTCGACGTGGCGACGGTCGGCGCCGCCGGCACGCTCGCCATCCGGAGGGCGCCGAACGAGGCCGCCGTGCGCCGGGCGGTCCGGGCCGCGATCCCCTTCTCCACGGACGTCCTGGTCCGGCGGGTCGAGGAGATCGACGCGTTGCTCGCGCGCGGCCCGGGCGGCGAGGACGCGCCCCCCGCCGGTGTCCGGTGGTCCGCCACGTTCCTCTCGGAGGCCCCCGACGCCCCCCCGAAGCTCCCGATCCGCCGGCCCGACGGCGAGGCGTGGCAGACGGAGATCGTCGAGATCCGGGGCCGCGACGTCCTCGGTCGGTACCGCGCCCGACGAACGCCGTCGGAGCGGCTCGTCTACCCGAACGAGGTCACGGAGCGGGAGATCGGCCGTCCGGCCACGACCCGATGGTGGGAGACGGTCGTCGCGCTCGGGACGCTCCTCGGGCCGAGGGCCTCGCCGGGACCGCCGTCGCGGCCTCCCGAAGGCCGCCCGACGTCTCGCCCCCGCCCTCGGACCTCCCGCGGGGCGCGATGAGCTGGGTGTCGGTCAACCGGATCCGCGTGGACGGCCCGACGGAGGCCGACGCGATCGTGGAGGCGTTCCGGCACCGATCGGGCCGGGTCGACGAGCAGCCGGGCTTCCTCGGCTTCGAGCTGTGGCGGGAGGAGGGGGGGCGGGAGGTGATCGTCCTGACCCGGTGGACGCGGCGCGAGGACTTCCTCGCCTGGGTGGAGAGCCCGGCGTTCCGCCAGGCCCACCGGCACGCCGCCGGCGCGCCGGGGACCGCCGAGGGGACGCTCTACGAGGCGCTCCTCGCGACCGAGGCCCCGCCGCCCCCTAACCGACGGTGATCGCGACCGCCACGAGGACGTAGAGGCCGGCGACGCCGGCGTAGCAGACCGTCAGGAGGAACTGCTGCCGGTAGATGTGGGCGAGGTCGGCCTCCGTGAACGGGAGCCGGGCCTCGAGCACCTCCCGGACGTGCTGCTTCGCGCCGAAGTCGTACCACGCGCCCACGAAGAGGACCACGATGGCACCGAGCACGAGCAGGAGCGGGACGATCTCGCGGTACGGGACCCCCCCCAGGAGGGAGAGCGGGATCCCGGCCCCGAGGAGAGCGAGCATCGCCCCGATCGGCAGGCTCGCGTAGAACCACCTCGCCCGCCGCGTGGCGCGCCGCGTCTCGACCTCGACCGGGTCGGCCGGGCCGGGCGACGCGACGGCCATCGGGGGGCGTCCTCCCCGTCACCGCGGGGGGGTCGAGGAGGCGGCGGCGGCGGGCGGGGGCGAGGCCTCCGCCATGGCGTTCGCCCTCGCCTTGATGTCGGCGAGCTCCGCCTGCGTGAAGTGGCAGAGGTACCAGTGGCCGTCGGAGCCCTGACGGGGGGGCGGCTCGCCGTCGCACTTCTCCTGACGGTAGGGGCAACGCCGCGCGAAGCGACAGCCGGCGGGGACGTCGATGGCATTCCCGATCTCCCCCAGGATCTCGAGTCGCCCGGGGTTCCAGGCCGGGGTCGGGAGCGGGACGGCCTGGATGAGCGCCTTCGTGTACGGATGCCAGGGCGCGCGGACGACCTCGTCGCTCGGCCCGAGCTCGACGCCGACCCCGAGGTACATCACGAGGATCCGGTCGGCGACGTAGCGGGCGCTCGCGATGTCGTGGGTGATGTAGACGATCGTCGTCCCGAGCTCGAGGCGCAGCCGCCTCAGCAGGTTGAGGAAGCCCGCGCGCAGGGAGACGTCGAGCATCGAGATCGGTTCGTCGGCGACGAGGAAGGGCGGGTCCATGACGAGGGCCCGCGCGGCGGCGACCCGCTGCCGCTCGCCGCCGGAGAGCTCGTGCGGGTAGCGGTCGAGGTAGTTCTCCGGCGGCGCGAGGCGGGCGACCTCGAGGGCGCTCCGGACCCGCGCGAGGGCCTTCACCGGGTCCGCGGTCTCGTGGTGGGCGATCAGCGGCTCCTCGATGATGTCGTAGATCGAAAGGTTCGGATCGAGCGAGTCGTACGGGTCCTGGAAGATCATCTGCGTCCGCCGGCGGAACGCGCGGTAGAGGGGACCGGCGTCGCCGACCGTCAGCACGTCGAGCCGCTCAGGGAGGCGGACCCGCTCGCGCCTCGCGGGGTCCTTCTCCGGTGGGAAATGGAACTCGAGCGACCCGCTCGACGCGTCGAGCAGCTTCAACAGGGTCTTCCCGAGCGTCGTCTTCCCCGACCCGCTCTCCCCGACGACCCCGAGGATCTCCGACGGGCGGACGTCGAAGGTGAGGTGATCGACGGCCCGCACCAACCGGACGGCGTGGCGGCGGCTGTAGAGGGCCCCCGCGGCCGAGCCTCGGAGGTTGAAGAACTTCGAGAGCTGCGCGGCGGTGAGGAGAGGCGGCCGCTCGTCGAGGCCCGGGATCGGCTCGATCGCCGGGAGCTCCTCCCCCTTCGGGACGCTGCGGGCGGCCGTCCCCTCGTGGGCCGCCTTCGCGAAGTGGCAGGCACTGAGATGACCGGGGGCGACCTCGACGAGGGGAGGGTCCTCGGCGCGACAGATCGCCTGGACGTAGGCGCACCGCGGCGCGAACCGGCAGCCGACCGGCGGTGACACGGGGTCCGGGGGCGCCCCCGGGATGCCCCGGATCGGGGTCCGGGCCTTCGCGAGCGAGGGGTAGCTCTCGATGAGCGCCTGGGTGTAGGGGTTCCCGGAGCGCAGGAAGATGTCCTCGGCGGTCCCGTACTCCATCGTGCGACCGGCGTAGAGGACGAGCACGTGCTCGGCGAGCTGGGCGACGACGCCGATGTCGTGCGAGATGACGATCATCGCGCCGATCGTCCCCTGGCGGAGCTCCTTGAGCTCCGCGATGAGCCGGGCCTGGGTCACGACATCGAGTCCCGTCGTCGGCTCGTCGGCGATCACGAGCTGGGGATCGAGCGCGAGGGCCATCGCGACGACGGCCCGCTGCTTCATCCCGCCGGAGAGCTCGTGCGGGAAGGACTTCACCACCGCGGGGTTGAGCCCCGCCCGGCGGATCGACTCGACGACCTTCGCTCGGATCGCGCGCTCGTCGAGGTTCGTGTGGAGCCGGTAGACCTCCGCGATCTGCCGCTCGATCGTGTAGACGGGGTTGAAGGCGTTCATCGACCCCTGGAAGACCATCGAGATCCCCTGCCAGCGCAGGTGGGCGAGCTTGTCGGAGAGCTCGCGCCGCTGCCGGCGGGTGAGCTTCTTGACGCCGCTCCCGGAGATCGTCGGCCCGGCGATCGCGATGTCGAAGAAGGTGACGTCCCCGGTGACGTCCGCGTTCTCCGGCAGGAGCGTCATCACCCCGAGGGCGAGCGTCGTCTTCCCGGACCCGCTCTCGCCGAGGACCCCGAGGGTCTCGCCCTTCCGCAGCTCCAGGTTCACCCGGTCGAGGGCGGAGACCACGCCGTCCTCGGTCCGGAACTGCACGGAGAGGTCGCGGACCTTGAGGATCGTCCGTCGGTCCCCGGCGGGGTCGGGGGCGGCCGCCCCGGCGAGCGGCGCGGCCGTGGACATCCTACCGGCTCCTCAGGCGCGGGTTGACCACCTCGTCGAGCCCCCGGGAGACGAAGACGAACGCGAAGACGAACATCGTGAGCGCGATCGTCGGGGGCCAGATCCACCAGGGCGCCTGGACGGCGTAGTTGAAGTTGTCGAAGATCGGCTGCAGCATGGCGCCCCATGTCTCGACGGTCAGGGGCGCGATCCCGAGGAACTGGAGCGTCGAGACGGCCGTCGCGGCCCCGCCGATCGAAAGGGCCGTCAGGTAGGCGAGGAGCGGCGTCATGTTCGGCAGCATGTGCCG